>JBAZHO010000215.1:0-4183 GCA_041652375.1 Opitutales bacterium
GATCGGAATCACGAAGATTTTGCCATCGCCGATCTTGCCGGTTTTCGCGCCGTTTTTGATCGCTTCGATGGTTTTTGCCACAAGCTCGTCGGCGACCGCTATGTCGATCATGACCTTGGGCAGGAAGTCCACAGTGTACTCGCTGCCGCGGTAGATTTCGGTATGGCCTTTTTGACGTCCGAAGCCTTTGACTTCGGTCACGGTCATTCCTTCGACTCCGACATCGGAAAGCGCTTCCTTCACTTCCTCCAGCTTGAAAGGCTTGATGATAGCTTTAACAAGTTTCATTTTGGAACGTTCTTTTGGGATTACAGTTAAATAAAACGTCATTGCCTGCAAAATCACAAGCGTTGGTTAAATTTAACCGCATAGTTTTCTGTTGGATATGATTCTGTCCGGGTCTTGTTCGCGGATCGGACTCAGTGCCGATTCACGAATAAACCCTAGCTTACGGTCTGGAAGTCAGGATAGGCCTCCTGCCCGTGTTCGCCGATGTCCAAGCCGCCGCTTTCCTCTTCCTTGCTCACGCGCACGCCCATCGTCACCTTGACGAGGTAGAACAGCACGAAGGACGAGGCAAACGCGAAGAGGGAGACGGACAACGTGCCCACGAGCTGGGACATGAAGGTTCCGCCGCCGAAGATGCCCACGGCCAGCGTGCCCCACACGCCGCAGACGCCGTGTACGGAGATCGCGCCCACCGGGTCGTCGATCTTGATCTTGTCGAAGAAGATGACGGATAACACCACGATCACGCCGGCGACGGCACCGACCGCGCAGGAGCCCCAGACGCCGGTTGTGTCCGCTCCGGCGGTGATGCCGACCAGACCCGCCAGTATGCCGTTGAGGGCCATCGAGAGGTCGGGCTTCTTGAGCACGAACCACGACGTGAAAGCTGAAGCAAGACCGCCGCAGAATCCGGCCATCGCCGTCGTGACGAACACGAGCGAAACGCTCTGCGGGTCCGCGCTGAGGACGGAGCCGCCGTTAAACCCGAACCAGCCGAGGAACAACATGAACACGCCGATCGTCGTCAAAGGCATGCTGTGACCCAGTATGGGACGCACGCGACCGCCGGGCAGATACTTGCCAAGGCGCGGACCGAGGATGATCACCGCCGCCAGCGCGGACCAGCCGCCGAAAGCATGCACGAGCGAGGAGCCCGCGAAGTCGATGAACTGCTGCCCGAAGAGGGATTCCATGCCGCCGTTAAGCCAGCCGCCTCCCCATTCCCATGAACCGGTGATCGGGTAGATGAACATCACCAGCAAAGTGGCGTACACCATGAAGCCGGACAGCTTCACGCGCTCGGCCACCGCGCCGGACACGATTGTCGCCGCCGTGGCCGCGAACATGGCCTGAAAGATGAAGTCGGTCCACAATGTGTACTGAGCGCCGTATTCGGACGTCATGTTGGCCACGACTGCGGTCCCCGTCACGGTATCGGGTATCGGGCCGCCGATTGCGAAGAAGTTGCTGATTGCCCATGCGTCGCCCGGATACATCGCGTGGAAGCCCCACAAAGCGTATGTGAACGCGCCCATGCAAACGATGAACACGTTCTTGAACAGGATGTTGACCGTGTTCTTGCTCTGCGTGAGGCCGGTTTCGACCGTGGAAAAGCCAAGGTGCATTATGAACACCAGACTTGCGGCGATCAAAACCCATAGGTTGTTGACCGTGAACATGGCGGCTCCGGGACCGGCCATGAACTCTTCATAACTTGCGGGGGCGGACAATGCCCCCGCGTCTTGCGCGAAGGCGCCAAGCGATCCGAAGGTCAGTAAAACCAACAGCAATGCAAGTGGCGATCGTCGAAAATTGCCAAACAACTGTCTCATGTGTGTATATCTCTCTGATGACGTTAGGGTTACTGCCGCGCAACGAGGAATGCGGGCAGGCATCTGATGCTCAAGCAGCATCGGTGCCAAGACCCGGACGCGCTTTCTTATGGCAAAGAATGCCATCAAGATGGGCATATTCGCCCAAGGCGGGGGGTCTTCCCTGACACGGGATCGAGAGAGCTTTGGGCGGACGTCCTTAACCCAGATACTCGCGGATATCGGGGAGGCGTATCTTCCTGCGACCCGAAAAATCTCGCTCGAAATACGGGTCCGACGCGGCGGAATCGTCCAGTCCGTCATCGTCCTCGTCATCAGTTTCCTCAAGGTCCGTCTCGTCGCCGATGTCGAAGTCGCCAGTCACCAAGTCGTCGGAACCGTACAAGGGCTGCCCGTCGTCAAACTCGAACGCTAGGGACATGCGCCGGGCCTCGGGGTAAAGCACTTCCACCGGATTGCGAACGCGCCCGTTCTTCACGAATTCAAACAGGCAGGGATAACAGAGCTTGGAGAAACGCTGCTGAAAGTCGCTGAACCACTTGTTCGGAACCTCTTCGCGCTTGTTGAACAGGACCACGTCGGAGAAATACAGGCAGGCGTCGAACCAGAGCTTCAGATGCGGGTTGTCGTAAAGCAGGCGGCTGTTGACCACGGTGATGATCCGGGCCAGTTCGACGTCTTTGCTTTCCTTGAACCATTCAACCAGCTTTTCAAGCTGTTCCACGGGGTCCGCCGTTCCGTCGATCAGAATCACGACGGAATCCGTTCCCGGAGGCGGCGCGGGCATGCGCAGTTCTGCGCCGCTCTGTTCCCAGCGCAGGATGGAGGCTTTGTCCCCAAGGCGAAGATCTACCGGCTTCGCAGGCTCGCCTGCCGGAAGCATCACAAGGCAGCCTGCGGGGACGGAATCCAGCAAATCGGCAATGATGTCGCGCCTTCCGGAACCGGCGCAGCCCATGATGATGTATGCCTGAATCATGCCGTCAGATTACACGACCGGACGAGAATTTACAGCGAAAATGATCTTCCTCGCGCGCAGTTCTTGTTATCGGAACGCTTGCCCCAAATTAACATTTGCCAAAGGGCTTAGAATGACTTTAACAATGGATCACATGAAAAGAACCCTCGGGCTATGCATTGCTTTTCTCCCGTGCATAATCTCCGCCCAGACCTCCGACGAGGCGCTTGGAACGCAAGACGACGACATCGTAAAGATGCCTACCTTGCACGTCGTGGAAACGATGGCCGCCAACGATTCCCCCTCAGCCGGATTCGCCACGCCCGTCACCTTTCTGCGCTTCCTGCCCGCCGTGGACGTTCAGGCCCGCGGCTTTGCCGAGACGCAGTGCGACGTGGTGATCCGGGGCGGCATTTTTGAAAACACGGGCTTCAAGATCGGGGCAGTTAACCTGATGGACCCGCAGACCGGACATTACAGTTCCGAACTGCCCATCGACCCGATGATGTTGAGCAACCCGAAGATACTCACGGGTGTGGACAACGCCGCCAACGGCTTGAATTCCTCCGTCGGGACCGTGGACTATAGCTGGCTCCCGATCACGAGCGCGGGAACGGCAGAAATCGGCGCGGGCACGGATTCGCTGTTTTTCGCCCGCTTCATATCGGGCTACAAGAGCGATGCCCCCGTCGTGCTCGGTCGCACGCTGGCCGTGCAGGTGGCCTCCTCCTATTCGCGCGGCAACGGGACCATCGACCACACCGACCACCGTTTCCAACGCTACGGGCTTCGCCTTCAGCTTGCCGGGCGGGAAGGCCAGACCGACTTGTACGCGGGCTACCAGAAAAAGTTCTACGGCTGGCCGGGCATGTACACCACCAGCGCCGCCTACCCGGAGTCCGACAAATATGAAGTCGGCATGCTGATCCTCAACCACACGCAGAAATACGGCGACGACAGCCGCTGGAGCTTCGGCGCGTACGCGAGGCAACTGCTGGACGACTACGAACTGAAGCGGACCGTGCCCGGCTACTACCGCCCCTACCAGCACGAAACCCTCGTCTCCGGCATCGCCGCGGAAGGCGAACACAATTTCGCCCAAGGTTGGACGCTGGACTGGCGCGCCGAAGCGGACTCGGACTCCATAGACTCCACGGACCTGACCTACGCGGGCTTCATGAGCCGCAGCTACTGGAAAGGCTCCCTCGAAGCGGGCAAGCAGCTCACAATCGGCAGCGGCGAAGTCCTCATCCAAGTGGGCGCGAATTATGAGGACAGTAACCGCGACGCGAGCGGCTTCGGCCCAATGGCGCGCGTGACCTACAACCAGTCCACACGCGGCGGCTTCATCAGCACCTACGCCGAATATTCCCGCGCCACGCAA
>JBAZHO010000216.1:0-4171 GCA_041652375.1 Opitutales bacterium
AGCAGACCCTTCAAAATGCGGCGCGAAGGGGCAGTTCTTTATTGTAGAAACGCCGCAAAGCCCCGAATCTCGACTTCTTGATAAACGAGCCTTTGCACAACGACGCAAACAATACCCGTGCCGGGCTGGACGACGAGTACGATGACTTCGACGAGCCGGAGTTATCGCACGGCTTGCTGACCTCGCTCAGAAAAGCGTGGCAGCGTTTCGTGACATTCACGGCGGACGTGATCTACGGCAAGGCGCATGGACGCCGGGCGCAGCTTTTCGGCGGCTTTCTTCACGGCGCGTCCTACATATTTCTGGCCATCGTCAAGATGCGGCTCTGGCTCTACCGCAACCGCATCCTGCACGACGAGCACCTCGGCTGCATGGTCATCGTCGTGGGCAACCTCACGATGGGCGGCACGGGCAAGACGCCGGTCGTGGAACGGCTGGCGCGGGCCTTGCACGCGCGGGGCCGCAAGGTGGCCATCCTTTCGCGCGGCTACAAGAGCAAGAAGGAGCCTCTGCTGCACAAGGCATGGAGGGCGCTGGTCCACAACGACCCCGCGCCGCCCAAGATCGTGAGCGACGGGACCACGGTGCTGCTCGGCTCGCTGGAAGCCGGGGACGAACCCTACATGCTGGCGCGCAACCTGCCGGGCGTCTGCGTGCTCGTGGACAAGGACCGCGTGAAGGCGGGCCAGTACGCCGTGCGGCACTTCGGGACGGACACCCTGATCCTAGACGACGGCTTCCAGTATTTCCGCCTCAAAGACCACATGCAGGTGCTTCTGGTGGACAAGAACAACCCCTTCGGCAACGGCTGCCTGATCCCGCGCGGCATATTGCGCGAGCCAGTGGAACACCTGCGCCGCGCGAGCTACATCTTCCTTACCAAGAGCGACGGCGTGCCGGACCCGGCCCTTGAAAAGCGAATCAAGGACATCCGCCCCGGCACGGAGCTTATAGAATGCACGCACAAGCCGCAGCACCTCAAGGAAGTGTTCGGCGACGCGGAACTGCCGCTTTCCTTTCTTGAAGGACGGCGCGTTGCCTGCCTGAGCGCCATAGCCGTGCCGGAAAGCTTCGAGAAATTCGTCAGCGCGAACGGCGCGACGATAGTCTGCCGGAGCCGCTTTCTGGACCACCACCGCTTCGATCAGGAGGAACTGGGCGAGGTGTTCGGCGACGCAATGGACGTGGGCGCGGAGTTCATCGTGACCACGGAAAAGGACGCCGTGCGCATCGACCCGAAGCTGCGCGCGCCCCTGCCCATGTATTTCCTGCGCGTGGAAATAGAGATCCTAAGCGGCGTGGCCGACTTCGAGGAGGCCGTGACCCGAATCTGCGGGCAGGAAGGATAGGTAAGCGGGCAGCCGGTGGCCATCCCCCTCGTTTCATATTGCGAAACCTCGCGCGAAGTGTAATCTCTCGCCCCTTGGGCTTGTGGGAAGTATTCTGCAGGCCTTCAGGGAACTTCATCGATACAGGCATAGACAGTGGCACTCACCCCCTTTAACGGCAGGATCATCGCGGATTGCGGCATCAGCTTCGGAGACGAAGGCAAGGGACGCCTCATTCCCGAAATCATCGCGGAACTGAAAGAATACACAGGGCTGGACAGCCCCGTGGAGCTGGTGGTCAAGATCAACGGCGGCGCGAATTCGGGTCACACCTGCGGAGGGCTCAAACTGAACCTTTTCCCCGCCGGCGTCGTCAGCCCCAGCGTGCCCTACCTCGGCATCGGCGCGGGCGTGGTGGCGGACCCCCGCAAGTTCCTCTGGGAGGCCTCCTATATAGAGCAGAACGGCTACAGCGTCATCCCCCGCCTGCTCATCGACGAGAAGACGATGCTCAGCGACGTCTCCCACCGGATGCTCGATCTGGCATGGGAACACTACCGCGTGAACGTGATCGGCGAAGTGCCGCGCGGGAGCACGGGCAGGGGCATTTCCCCGGCCTACTGCGACGAGACGGCCCACTTGCAGATTTTCTACTACGAGCTGCTGGGCGAACGCTCCGAATTCGCCCGCAAGATGAAGGCCCGGCTGGAACGCGCGGCGGCGACGATCCGCTGTGTCTGTCAGGTGGACGAGGAACGCTGGAAAGGCTTTTTCGACACCCTGACCAACGCGGAGCTTCGCGCAAACGCGGGCCTGATAGAGGCCGACCGCTTCCCGGGGAGCGAGTTTGACTGCCACCGCTTCAAAGGTTCCGCGCCCTTCACTTTCGACGCGGAAGCCGTCGTGGAAAGCTACTGGAACGCCGGGCAGGCCCTGCGCAACAACATCGGCGACCTGCGCGAGCGCGTCCTGACCGTGCTGGACAAAGGCCGCTACGTCGTGGCGGAGTTTGGGCAGAGCTACTGGCTGGACAAACGCTTCGGCTTCACGCGCAGCCTAACCGCGTCCCATACCTGCGCGCAGGAATTTTTCAACAGCGCCTGCGTGCCGCTGCGGCCTCTGCATGTGGTCGGCGTCGCCAAAGCTTACGACACCAAGGTCGGCAACCACGTCTTCATCACCCAGATGCCCGACGAGCACCCGCTGGCCAGAAAGCTAAAGGAACTGGAATACGGCACCTCAACAGGCCGCCAGCGCATGGTGGGCTGGTACGACGCGGTGGAAAAAGGCGACGCCCTGCGCTACGCGGGCTTTGACGACATGATGATCAACAAGCTCGACGCCCTGAGCTACTCCGGCTCGTGGAACGGCGGCGAACTGCTCATCTGCACCCACTACATGGACAAAAACGGCAAGCCCGTCCATCACGTCCCGCGCAACGGCGACCTGCACGAAGGCCTGCGCCCCAGCTACATCCAACTCCCCGGCTGGTCCGAGGACATCAGCGGCGTGCGCAGCTTCCGCGAACTGCCGGACAACGCGCGTCGATACATCGCGGCGATGGTCAAGACGACGCTCGACGTGGCCTATCGCGGCTGTCAGCTACCCGGCTGCCTGCCGAACCTCCGCTACGTGGGCGTAGGCCCGCTGCCCAGCCAGATCATCCGCGACATCCCCGAAACCCCGGAGCTGATCAAGCTGGCGTAGGGCTTCCGCTTGCTGCTTCATGAAAACGTCTGTATATTTCAAGCATGCTCTTCGAGCGACAGAAACTACTCTTAGTTTTACTTAATACACTTGGAGGAAATGCTAGTCATCTTGACTATCAGAAACTTCTTTTTCTCTTTTGCGTCGAATGGGAACGTGAACCTTCATACGAATTCGTTCCATATAAATATGGATGTTTTTCATTCACAAGTTATACGGATATCAGGAAGTTGATCGTTGAGGGTTATCTGGCAGATTCAGGCATAAACTGGAATATAACAGAAAAAGGAATAGCGGCAGCAAAACGTTCTGCAGAAGTAGGGCGACGTCTCGGCATATTTCTTCGCAAATGGGATGGATTTAAAGGCGATACGCTTGTCGCTGAAATTTACCGAAAGTATCCTTATTACGCTATAAACAGCGAGATGGCAAACCGCATTTTTTCAAATGATGAGGCATCATTGGCTGAGGTGGCTAGAGCTCGACCAAGAAGAGGTTCCTCCGGCATATACACTATAGGATACGAAGGGATGAGCTTTGAGGGCTATCTTAATCGCTTGATTAAGGCAGGGATAACCGTTTTATGCGACGTAAGAAAGAATCCAATTAGTCGCAAATACGGATTTTCAAAAAGTTCTCTGTCAAAAGGGTGTGAGAGTGTTGGAATAACATATAAACACATCCCAGAGTTAGGAATTGCATCAGACGACAGGCAGGATTTAAACACACAATCAGACTACGACGCCCTCTTTAGTATGTATGAAAGCGTGATCATTCCTGCGCAAGAGGCGTCAATAAATCTGATCAAGACGATAATAGATGATGGCAATCGAATTGCATTGACATGCTTCGAACGATTGCCACAACAATGTCATCGTCATTGTGTAGCTAATGCACTGGAACGAAATTTCGGCCCTGATTATTCACCGGTGCATCTCTGAAGGAGGTGATGCATGGTGAGGCATGAAAGATTTCTGGTAACTGTAAAAACCTACCCCACTCTATCCCGCAAGTATGGAGAAACCGTATGCACGGCGGATAGCGTAAAGAATCTTTCGCACATTTGAAAAGAGAGGCTCGGACGGGTAGACCGAAAGGACCCATGAAGATGAGCGAAAGAGAAAACGATACCCTGC
>JBAZHO010000217.1:0-4150 GCA_041652375.1 Opitutales bacterium
GGGGGATCTCCGCAAGGACGGGCATTGAAGAGAGAGTAGCCAAGTCGAGAGTCAGTAGTGTATTCATGGTTATGAGTGTTGGTTCACTGGTTGGTGGCCGCAACTCCGTGTTTCGGATTCAACAATCTGCGGGACTTGCAGAAAAATTCCCATTTTTCAGCCTGATCAGCCTCCGGTCATCCCGAACGCCGTCCGCAGTCCCCTGAAAGGCGCTCCCTAGCCTTGCTGCGCGATCTTGGGCCCGCCGATGTGGTCGGCGTAGAAGCGGTGCAGAACCTTGGCGATGTCCTCCGGGTTCACCATGCCCATGATGTTTTCGATCATCTGGAGGGTGCCCTGCATGGAGATGTTGCGGATGAAGTATTTGATCTCCGCAATGGAGCCAGCCGTGACGCTGAGTTCCTGCGCGCCGAGGCCGAAAAGCAGCGCGGCGTACGCCGGGTCGCCCGCCATCTCTCCGCACACGCTTACGGGTATGCCGGCATTGCGGCCCGCGTCGAAGATGGTCTTGAGCGTGCGTATGATGGCGGGGTGGTTCGGCTCGTAAAGGTGCGCCACGCGCTCGTTTATGCGGTCCACGGCCAGCATGTACTGGATCAGGTCGTTCGTCCCGATGCTGAAAAACTTGCAGTGCTTCGCCAGATGGTCCGCCACGTAGGCGGCGGCGGGAATCTCGATCATGCTGCCCACTTCGATATTCTGGTCGAAGTCCTGCCCGCGCCCGGCCAGCTCCAGCTTGCATTCCTCCAGAAGCGCGTTGGCAGACACAAGTTCGTGCACGCTGCTGATCATCGGGTACATGATCTTCACGTTGCCGTGCGCGCTGGCGCGTAGGATGGCGCGAAGCTGGTCCTTGAAAACTTCCGTGAATTTCAGGCAGAGCCGGATGGCCCTGAAGCCCATGAAGGGGTTGGCCTCGTCTTGGGTGAGCAGCTTGCCGTTCATCTGCTTGTCGCCGCCGAGGTCCAGAGTGCGTATCGTGACCGGGCGCGGGCGCATGGTCTCCACTATGCGGCGGTACTGGTCGTACTGTTCCTGCTCCGTGGGCAAGGTGGTTCCGCGAAGGAAGATGTTCTCCGTGCGGAACAGGCCCACGCCTTCGGCCCCGCTGCGCAGGAGCATGTCCGCGCTCTCGCTGCCGTCCACGTTGAGGAGCATTTTCACCTCTTTCCCGTCGGTGGTGCGGGCGGGCAGGTGCAGGGAGGCGTGGTAGAGCGTCTGGGCGTGCTGGCGCTGGACGCGGATCTTGCCGTAGCGGAAAAGGCTCTGCTCGCTGGGATTGATTATGACCAGTCCCTCGAACCCATCGACGATCAGGGTGTCGCCGAATTTGACGCGCTTGGAAATGTCGTGCAGGCCGACTACGGCGGGCACGTTGATGGAACGCGCCATGATGACGGCGTGACTGTTGCGGCTGCCAAGGTCGGTCACGATCGCGGATATGCGCTCGCGGTCGATTCGCACCGTGTCCGACGGGCTGATGTCGTCGCTCACGAGTATGTGCGGCGTCTGCAGGGTCTCCATCTCCATCTCCGTCTGCCCCATCAGGTTGTGCAGAAGGCGGCGGGATACGTCCTTGATGTCGGCGACGCGCTCCTTGATGTAGTCGTCGTCGATGTTGGAGAAGGCCTCCACGTAGCGGTTGGAAACGGTCAGGAAGGCGTACTCGATGTTGCAGCCGTTCTCGTAGATCTCCTTCTCGATGGCCTCGATAAGGGCGCGGTCCTCAAGCACGAGCTGGTGCGCGTCGAAAATCTGCGCTTCCTTGTCGCCGAGTTTTTCCTCGATTTCGCAACGCAGGGTGCGCAGTTGCTGCCTTGTCAGAAGCAGAGCGCCTTCGAGCCGGGTCACCTGTTCTTCGCGCTTTTCCGGCGGAACGAAGTAACGGGAAATCTCCAGTTCCTTCTTGATGAATATGAAGGCCGGGCCATGCGCCACGCCGGGCGACGCCGCCACTCCCCGCATCTGAACTTCTTCTTTCCCGTCGTTCTCCATCTGGACCAAGGCTCAGTTATAGTTATCACGAGGCATGTTGCAACTCAAAGCGGATGTCTCGTGGCACACAGGACGCTGTTTTGTCCGTATTCATTAAAGCGAGGTTTAAACTATCATGGCTGCGGCGCAGAAAGACCCCTCGCCCAGACAGTCCCGCCCCACGGCGAGCATCCGTTCTGCGGCGTCCCCTTGCGCGAAGGCGTGACAGGCGCTGCCGCTGCCGGTCAGGCGCATCGCGGGCAGCCCCGCGCCGACAAGCGCGGCATTCAGCACGTCGTAACAGGGGTATTTGCGGAAAACAACGTCCTGAAAACTGTTGCGCATGGGCGGCGGCCCTTCGGGCGCGGCCAGCCACGCGGCAAGCTCCGCTTCCGCCTCTTGTCCGGGAATGCAGGACCCGGCCCCGGCCAGCGCGGAGTAGGCCCATCCGGTCGGAATGCCGAAGTGAGGCTTCAGCACCACGACGCCGCGCCCGCGCAGGGCCGCTGCGGCGGCTTGCGGCAGGGCCTCAAGCAGTTCCCCGCGCCCGCGCATCAGGCAGGGTCCGTCGAAAAGAAACAGTGGGCAGTCCGACCCCGCTTCCGAGGCCACGGCGAGCATGTCTTCCGCGCCGAGGGCGTTGCAGCAGGCCGCGTTCATGATGCGCAGCGCGGCGGCGGCGTCGCTGCTGCCTCCGCCAAGACCGGCGCCGCAGGGCAGGTGCTTGCTAAGGGTCCAGTCCATGAACGGGGCCTCAGTCACCTTGCGGCGGTAGGCTGCGGCGGCCTTCAGCACGAGGTTGTCCGGCCCGGTGGGAAGCTCCGCATCGTCGCAGGCGAGGCTGTCCGCCCCCCAAGCGCGTGCGGAGGCTTCGAGGGTGTCCCCAATGTCGAGTTTCACGACCAGCGACACAAGGTCGTGATAGCCGTCGGGGCGTCGTCCCGTAACGGCGAGGTAAAGGTTGAGTTTTGCGGGGCAGAATTCGCGCCACTGCGACATGAGAGACATGTTACAGCCGCAGCCTTCATCATGCAAACGCAACCTTACGCGCTCCTTGCGCAGTCGCCGCGCAACAGCTATACGGAAGGCGTATGAACACCGCCATATTGCTCGCCGCAGGCAGCGGACGCCGCATGTCCGGGGCGCTGGCCGACAAGGTGCTGGCCCCGTTGCACGGCGGCCTGCCCTCGCTGGGGCTGTGCATGCGCGCATTCGCTAGGAGCGGCTGCGTGGGCCGCATCGTCGTGGCATACCGCGACGCGGAGCAGCTCGCGCAAATCGACGCCCTCGCGGCGGACCTCGTGCCGGGCATCCCGCTTGTGCGCGTGCAGGGTGGGGCGGAGCGGGCCGACAGCGTGCTGGCCGCGCTGGAGACCATCCCCGACGACGGAGGGCTGGCCTTCGTTCACGACGCCGCGCGGCCCCTTGTAGAGCCTTCCGACATCCGCAAGCTGGAGGCCCTCGCCATGCGCCTCGGGGCGGCTGCGGTGGCGCGCCCCGTGACGGACACCATCAAACGCGCCTTTCCCGCCGAGGCCCGTTCGGCGCAGAAGCTCGAAGACGTGCCCCGCGCAAGCCTACGGGCTATGGAGACCCCGCAGGTGTTCCCCGTGAGCCTTTTGCGAAGCGCATACCGCGCCGCGCGCGAACGCGGCCTTCGCGTGACGGACGACGCGGCGGCGGCGGCCCTGCTGGACGTGCACCCGGCGCTGCTGGACCCCGGCCACCCCAATCCCAAGCTCACCGGCCCGGAGGACATAGCGTGGGTGAACTTTCTACTCTCACGAACAAGCGAACAGGAACCCAAGGTGCCACAAGACGACAAGCCACCCTTCCGCATCGGCCACGGCTACGACATACACCGCTTCGCACAAGGGCGCAGGCTCGTGCTCGGCGGTGTGGAAATCCCGCACACGCGGGGGCTTGAAGGCCACTCGGACGCCGACTGCCTATGCCACGCCCTTGCGGATGCCGTGCTCGGCGCTGCCGGACTGCCGGACATAGGGCACTATTACCCGCCCGGACGCCCGGAGACAAAAGACATGGACTCGCTGGACATAGTGCGCGGGGCCGTAGCAAAGGCCGCCGCGCTGGGCCTGCGGGTGGGCAATGCCGACATCAGCCTCGTGGCGCAGGAGCCAAAAGTCGCCGGGCACATCCCCGCGATGAAGGAACG
>JBAZHO010000218.1:0-1669 GCA_041652375.1 Opitutales bacterium
CCAACTGCCGCCCCTGAATATGTGGAGAGTGTCCTCAGCGTCGCCCGACGGATCGGTGACAGCATCCGAGGGATAGCTTCCGTGCAAGTCGTAGCACCATTCCCAGACGTTCCCGTGCATGTCGTAGAGGCCCCATGCATTCGGCTTGTAATGCCCTGCCAGAGCCGTTTTGTCAGTCCCGTCGTCATGGCTTTTGTCCTGCCAGTCAAACCCGTTCGTGTTCGAACTATCGCAGTAGTTGCCGTACTGATACATATTGTCGGCGTCGCTCCCGAAGCTGAACAAAGTGCTCGTCCCCGCCCGGCACGCGTATTCCCACTGCGCCTCCGTCGGCAGGCTGTACTCGTATCCGGCAGGTATTCGCCCCGCCGCGCGTTCCGTATCCGTCAGCTTATGGCAGAACTCCATCGCGTCGTCCCACGAGACCTCTTCGACGGGCGCGTCGCTGCCTGCGGTGTCGAAGTAACTCGGGTTGTTGCCCATGACCGATTCCCACTGCCCCTGCGTCACTTCGTATTTCCCCAGCCAGAATCCCTTGCTGATCTTCACGCTGTGCTGCGTTTCGTCGCCCGTGCGCTCAGGTTCGCTCTCCGGCGAGCCCATCGTGAAAGTCCCCGGAGCTACCCATACCATATCGATGCTGGAATCCGGAACCGTCCACTTCCTGCCGGGCGCGGGCTTGCCGGAAGCGTCGATCGCCTGATTGGCGGCAGGTCTGGCGGCTGCGCTGCTATTCGCAGACGGATCGACAGGCCTTATGGCGAGGCGGAACCCAAGGTCGCTGAAGCGGATGTCGGGGCTGCCGCGATTGCGGAAAGCCGAGCGGCAGTAGTTCGCGCCGTAGAACCAGCAGCCGCCGCGGAAAGAGCGTGAAGTGCCCGTCGCAAGGCCGACGGGGTCCGTGGCACTGCCGGGCGGATAATCGCCAAACCAATCGATGCACCATTCCCATACGTTGCCGTGCATGTCGTACAGGCCCCATGCATTCGGCTTGAACAAGCCCACCGTGCTTGTCTTTCCGCGCGCTTCACCTTTTGCGCCGTTCCCGTAAGGTTTGTCACCGTCGAAATTCGCCATGCCGGAGTCCAGACTGCTTCCATAGTGGAACGGAGTCTTCGTCCCCGCGCGGCACGCGTATTCCCACTGCGCCTCAGTCGGCAGGCTGTACTCATATCCGAGCGGGATTCTCTCCGCCGCGCGTTCCTTCTCCGTCAGCTTCCTGCAGAACTCCATCGCGTCGTCCCACGAGATCTGTTCGACAGGCGCGTTGCCGCCCGCGCCGCTGAAGAAACTCGGGTTGTTGCCCATGACCGCCTGCCACTGGGCCTGCGTTACCACGTATTTCCCCAGCCAGTATCCTTTGCTGATCGTGACGCTGTGCTGCGTTTCGTCGCTTGAGCGTTCCGCTTCATCCTCCGGCGAGCCCATCAGGAAAGTTCCCGCCGTAATCCATACCATTTCAATGCCGCAGTCCGGCACTTTCCAAGCCAGCCCCGGCACTGCGCCTTTAGAAGTCCCGACGAGCGTCGCGCTCAGTTTCAAAGTGCTCCCCTCCTTCACCGTGCCGTTCAGGCTGGCGTCAAGGTAGCCCCTCATCATCAACGTGTAGTTGTGCGCCCCCGTGGGAACCTCGGCGAGCGTCAGCGGCGTACGCCCGTACGTTCCGCCC
>JBAZHO010000218.1:1679-4139 GCA_041652375.1 Opitutales bacterium
CGCCCTCGTCGTCCACCACTTCCGCCCCCTGCGGAAACGAGTCCAGTTCGAGCCGTCCGGCGGCGAAGTCGCCTCTGACGACCGCGCTTTTCCCTGCCTCCACCGTCACGCTTTCGCGCAGGTCCGGCCAGCCCTCTCGCTCGAAGTCTATAACGTAGTCCCCGGTCGGCATGTCAGGCAAGGTTTCGGGGGCGGAGCCGCTGAGGTCCGGGGAAGGGGTTCCGCCGGGCGACGACACGACGGCCCAAGTCACTCCCGACGCATTGCTTGAAATGTTCAGAGCGCCGCCCCGAAAAACCTTCTCCAGAATCGCCGTCTTTCCAGCCTCGATCGTCACGGGCTGCCTATCGGGCTGCCAGCCCTCGCGCACGATCTCGACGACGTATTTGCCCGTAGGCAGCTTGTCCAACGCCGACGGAGTCTCGCCGCTGCCTACGGACGGCTCCTCGCCGTCGGGAGTCTCCACGAAGCTCCAGCCCAGCGGCGCAGGGACCGAGTTTATTACCAGCCTGCCCGTGGTCCGCTTGAGCGTGACCAGAGGCGCTGAGACGAACTGGTCAGGCAGGACGCTGGTCTTCACCGTGACCGTCTCGTAGCCCTCCAAAGAGACCGTGACCGGATACTCGCGCGGTTGCAGGTTCACGAAGGTCCACGGAGACTCGTGCTGCGCAACCCCGCCCACCTGCACCCGCGCACCGGCGGGGTCCGTTCTGACGGTCAGCGAGCCGGGGAGCAGGGGCTGCTTCTCAGGCTCAGGCGCGGCTGGCCGCACGGGCGCCGCGATCTGGGTTGACGCAGACTGAGTGGAAATCTGAGCATTCGCGCCGGGACGCAGGGCACCCGAAATCTTGCCCGGAAGGCCGAACAACACCGCCGCGCCGACAGCCACCGCAAGCGCCGCCGCGCCGAGAAGCGAGGGGGCGAGCCAGCGCCGTCCGCCGCCCGCGCCCGGCATGGAGTCAAGAGCCTCTTCGGCGCTTTGGAAACGGTCGTCCGGCTCGATCTCCATGCAGCGGTCCACCCACGCGTCCCACTTTTTCGAGACCTTTGGCGCCAGTTGGGACACTGCCTTGGCCCGCCCGCGCGGTTTGCGTCCGGTCAGCATCTGGTAGGCCATCACGCCCAGCGCGTAGATGTCGCTGCGGGCGTCGGCAGGCTGGCCGCGATCCCGCACCTCGGGGCTCATGTAGTCGAGCGTCCCGACGAAGGCGGAGGCGTCGCTGCTGCGCGCGGAGCGACGCGACGGCGTCGGCGCGTTCGAGGCCGGAATGGTTTCCGCGTCCGAAACCGGCGGACGGGAAGAAGCCGAGGCCAGCCTGTCCGCCGTGATCGTGGCGTCCGGATCGTCGGACGACTTGAGGCTTCGGGCCTTGCCGTAGCCCGCGAGCTGCCCGGCCACGATGCTCTTCTGCACGACGCTCTGCATGTAGTCCTCGCCCGCGACGAGCGCCAGACCGAAGTCGCTTATCTTGCAGCGCCCCTTGGCCGTGAGGAGGATGTTCGCAGGCTTCAGGTCGCGGTGGATGATGCCCTTGCCGTGCGCGTAGATCAGGCCGGACAAGGTTTCCGCGAGGATCGTCCGCACCGTCTCCTCCGCAAGGCCCGTTCCTTGCTTTGCCAACAGGTCATCAAGGCTGCCGCCATCGACGAACTCCATCGCCAGAAAATGTCTGCCCGCGTCCTCTCCCGCGTAGAGCACGCGCACCACGTTCGGGTGGTCCAGCATCGCCAGCGCCTGCCCTTCGGCGGCGAAACGGCGTTCGAAGTCTGCGGATTTCGTAAGCTCGGCGGGCAGCACCTTGAGGGCGCACTTCTGGTTCAGACGGACCTGCCGGGAGAGATACACCTCGCCCATCGCGCCCTCGCCCAGCAGACGTTCGATCTCGTAATCCCCAAGTTTCGCGCCGGGGAGAAGTTGATGATTCGCGTCGGCGTCGCCGTCGAAACTGTCCAGAATGGTTTCGTCGTCAGAGGACATGGGGGAAAGGCTGCGGAGAGGTCGGAGGACGATGGAGGCAGCCATGCCTTCGCCTCTTCTTGTACATCCTGATCCGGGAAAGGCAAAGTTTGAAATACGCGATTCGCGGCCCGGAGGATTCAAACATCCACGCCG
Organism: Opitutales bacterium; assembly: GCA_041652375.1. GTDB lineage: Bacteria > Verrucomicrobiota > Verrucomicrobiia > Opitutales > Oceanipulchritudinaceae > Verruco-01. The sequence goes on from JBAZHO010000218.1 coordinate 3,793, forward strand.
CATCGTCCCCCGCGCGCTTGCGATAATTCACGGCGTGCCGCACTTTATGATTGCCCACGGGGGCAAGTGCTCGTTTGTTCTGTGGGTCGCGCCGACAGGCGCATCAATGCCCGATGGTGTAATGGTAGCACGAATGGTTCTGGCCCATTTAGTCTAGGTTCGAGCCCTAGTCGGGCAGCCACTCCGCAAAGGCGGACGGCTGTGTGTCGGGAGGATGTTTTCGTCCTCCTGAGTCAGATTTTAACCGGAACCGGGAATGCACATTTTCCCCGCGCCCGTGTCACAATGCCTTGTGATTCACGCATCAGCACGCCCGGTCAGAGCGGTAATTCGCATTACCCGGCGCG
>JBAZHO010000219.1:0-4116 GCA_041652375.1 Opitutales bacterium
TGGCCGATGCCGGGGCCGTGGCGGACGCCGGAGCCTTTGCCATAGTGGGCGAGATGATTTGCCACGACGCGGCAGGGTCCGTTGCCAAGAGCATTTCCGTTCCTTTCGTTGGCATCGGTTCCGGGCCGGACTGCGACGGGCAGATCATCGTCTCGATGGACATACTGGGCCTGACACCCGGAGCCATTCCAACTTTCGCCAAACGTTACGCGGATCTTGGCGTGATGGCGCGGGATGCGTTTTCGGCGTACGCGGACGACGTCCGCAATGGTCGTTTCCCCGCGTCGGCCCCGAAACAGGTCGCCGTCCCGCCCGCAGGCGGGAAAGTTTCCGCTTCCGATAATCCGTCCGGCAACACTTCCGGCCCCGAGTCGGCAACATCCAAAATAAGCCAGTGAATTTCTGTCTCTACCCCGCAGGCGCATGGTCCACGGCCATGGCCCTTCATCTGGACCGTCTAGGTCATACGGTGACTTTGGTCCCATACCTGATGGATGAGGCCATGTATATGACCTCGAACAGGGAGAGTCCTTTCTTGAAGGGATACACTCTGCCGGAGCGGCTCCAGATCGGCATGGAGCTGAAGCCCGCGTTGCTGGAGGCCGACTGTTGCATTCTCGGCGCGCCGTCGCACTTTCTGCGCGCTGTGTGTCGCAGCGTCCGGGCAGCGTCGAAGGACGCCGCGCGTCTGCGCAACGTCGTTCTTCTTACCAAGGGGCTTGAGGAGGAGACGATGCTGCTTGCCACGCAGGTTGCGCAGCAGGAGCTTGGCGACCTTTTCAACGTGGGCATCCTGAGCGGGCCGACTTTCGCCACGCAGGTCGCCGACGGCAAGCCGTCCGCAATCGTGCTGGCCAGCACCTGTGCGGCGGACGAGTTGCGCGCCGTGCAAGAGTCCATGAGCGGGGCTTCCTTGCGCGTTTACACCACGGACGACACAATCGGCGTATGTCTGGGCGGGAGCATCAAGAACGTTTACGCGATCGCGGCGGGTTGCTGCGACGGGCTGGGGCTGGGCGACAACGCCAAGGCGGCCCTGCTGACGCGTTCGCTGGCGGAGATGGTTCGCGTAGGGCTGGCTCTGGGCGGCAGGATGGAGACTTTCTTCGGGCTTTCAGGCTTCGGGGATCTCGTTCTGACCTGCAACGGCAACGAGAGCCGCAACCGCACTTTCGGCGAGAGCATCGCGCGGGGCATGACAATCGAGGAACTGCTTGCCACGGGCAAGACGGTGGAGGGCTACCGTTCCTGCGAGGTGTTCATGCAGGTCTGCCGCGCAAGGGGCATCGACGCTCCGATTTTGGAGCAGGTTTACGAGTTGCTCTACAAGGGGCTTAGGCCTTCGGACGCAATTTCCACGTTGATGAGCCGCGACCTTAAACCAGAGCATCCCACAGTCGGACGTTGATGTATCGAAGCATTCCCAGACTGATCGTTGCAGACGCTGACCGTTTCATGCGGGAGAGCATGTGCATGGGGCTGGGCGCGGCTTTCGATTACATGCAGGCCTCGGGCGAGGAGTCCGCAGTGGAGCTGTTCATCGCAAGGGCGGCGGATGCCGTCATTGTTTCGGCCTCGGTCGCGGCGCTGGACGCTCCGCAGCTTTGCGCGCGCATCAGGGCTTTGCCGGGCGGGGACTCGGTTCCGGTTTACATTCTGGGCGACGAGGACGACGAGGCCTTGATCCGGCGTTCTTTCGAGTCCGGGGCCACGGACTTTTTGCTTTCGCCGGTGCATCTGGGCTTGCTGGCGCGGCGCATACAGCACGATGTCCGCATGGCCCCAAAGCTCGCCAGACTCGGCGACGGCGCGGGCGAATCTCTGGTGGACAGCGACTTGTTCCGTCTTCTGCCGGACGCGGCTATGCTCTGCGGGCGCAGCGGCAAGATCGCCATGGTGAACGAGGCTTTCGAGCGCGTGTTCACGGGCCGCTCTTCGGTGCTTGGGCACGACGTGTCCGACTTGCTCGCGGGCGTGGCCCCGGTCTCCGTGGCGGGGGAGGATACCGTGCTTTCAGAGCTTGCCTGTCAGGACAGGGGCAGGGTTCCCGTGCGCGTGCGCAGGCTTTCCATCGGCAGGGGGCCTTGGGGCGGGTGTTTCGTGTTTTTCCTTACCGAGTGTTCGCGCGGGCAGCTCGCGGCGCAGGTCGCGCAGGAGAATGTGCGCAGCGCCAGCGTCCTTGTGCTGGAGGATTACGAGGTCGTTTCGCGCAGCATCCGGCGTCTGCTGGAGAAGGCGGGGCATCGCGTGGTGGTGGCCGTCAGCGCGGACGAGGTCATGCGCCTTTTCTCCACAGCCATCGCGCAGGGCGAGCCTTTCGATCTTGCCATCCTCGACTTGTCCATCCCGGGTTCCGCCGGCGGGGCGGATGTCATCCGCTCCATGCGCGCGCTAAAGCCGGGGACTCTGGCCGTGGTCATGAGCGGGGCTTGGAACGATCCGGTCATGAGCAGTCCGCGCGAGTACGGTTTCGACGCCGCCTTGCGCAAGCCTTTCAGCCGGGACGAGTTGACGGAGGTGATCAACGCCGTGCTGGCCAAGCGCGTCGATTGATGTTTTCTGTTTTGTCATGCTTTTGCCGCGTATCGTAGTCGTCCGTCATCCTAGGGAGAAGCGTTCCAAGTGCTCTTTGCTGCCGCTTGAGGGGCGGGAGGGGATGTCTTTCCATCGCGGCAAGCCGGGCTTTTCTTTCGACGGCGGGGGCTTCGTGCTTCTGGCTCCGGGCGCTCCGGTCGTCTCTACGGCTGATGCGTTCATGGGTCCCGACGAGGCGGCGGCGTTCGAGGCTGGCGGGCGGGGGGAGTTCCTCGCGCGGGACGATCAGGGGCGGATTCTGAGGCCGGTTTTGCTGCTGGACAGCGTGTGGCGTCTGCTACCGGGACTCAGGACTTTGATAACGGGGCTTCCGCTGGAGCGCAGCCTTCCGCTTTCGATGGTCACGGCCTATCCGAGGGTGTCCAAGATGACCGAGGATCCGCTTTGCGGTCTGGCCAGCGTCGAGGCACTGTACGGCGCTATGCGTCTGATGGGTTTCGACTGCCCGGAGCTTCTGGACGGCTACCGCTGGCGCGCCCCATTTATGGCCCAATTCCAAGGGCGGCAGGGGATGTAGCGATTTCAAAAGAAACCCCCAAAAATTTATCCACAGATTACACAGATTTTCACAGATTATAAGAACTTGAATACTTTTGTTCTCTTTCCCGTAATCTGTGTAATCTGTGGATAAAATGTCTTCTTCTGGTATTTTGTCGTTCAAAAAGGTGGACATGCGTTCACTTGATTGCTAGGGTTTTGTTCATGAAACTGAAGTTCGACATGGTTGGTCTGTTCGTCGCGGACATTCATCTGATGGCCGCTTTCTACCGGGATGTGATGGGGTTCGAGACGGCTTGGGACGGAGAGAGTCCGTACGCGGAGTTCAAGAGCGAGGGCATCCGTTTCGCCATGTTCGAGCGCAGGCATCTGCCGGCTTTGCTGGGGCGGGAACCCGGTTATCCGCAGGGTTTGAACGGCACTTTCGAACTGGCCTCGGTGGTCGGCAAACCGGAGAACGTGGACAAGGTGTTCGACGAGATTGTGGCCAAGGGCGGGACAAAGGTTTACGCGCCCCGCGACGAGCCTTGGAAAATGCGTTCCGCCATGATAGCCGACCCCGAAGGCAACCTGTTTGAAATCGCGTCGGACGCATGGGAGTAGGGCGACGCGCCGGGGCAGCACCCCTAAAAGCCTTCGGTGACGTCACGGTTAAGGGCATTGCGGCCCAGCGTCCGCTTGAAATGGGGGCGGTTTTCTGGAATTGATAGATACATGTTCAAGAGCATCGCGGAAAAAGTCTTCTGCTTCGACGTCGAATGGGTTCCGGACCCACTGACAGGCGAGTTGCTGTACGGGATAGAGCACAACCCACCTTACAGCTACGAGGAAAGCTTTCGTGCGATGTGGGCCGATGCCGGGGCTACGCCCGAGAAGCCCCGTCCCTTCGTCAAGACTGTGCTCTGCCGCGTCGTGTCCATATGCGGCGTGCTGCGCGACGCCTCGCGCAAAGGCCCGCCGGACCTCAAGCTCATCAGCATGCCTTCGGACCCCGACGACCCGCGTGGACCGAACGGCACATAT
>JBAZHO010000220.1:0-4095 GCA_041652375.1 Opitutales bacterium
CACGCAACCCCGGGTAATGATTATAAATAACGTAACAAGCGCTGTAAGCGCGGCATAACCGGGCAATCATGCCGCGCTTACAGCGCTTGGATGTGTTGTGTACGCATAACCCCGGGTTCCGCTTCGCTCCACCCGGGGCTATCTCATGGCGCGCTCTCAGCGCTTCCTCAAAGTGGCCACAAGTCAATGTGAACTACTATAAAACCAAAAGACTTCCGATTGATTATCTGCGTCAATCCCTGCTTATCTATGGCTTAAGATTCCTTATCTGGAATTCTGGAATCTGGGATAATCTGTGGAAATCTGTGTAATCTGTGGATAAACTTTTTTCTGTGTCCCCGATGTTCCGGCGGCGCTATTTGCTGTTTTTCTTCGCGTCGCGTTCGCAGGCGTCTAGCAGGCCTTGGATTTCCAGTCCTCTTGCAAAGTCGGGCTGCGGGTTGGTTCCGTTTTCGATGCCGTCCATGAAGCGTTCGTAGATGCTGCGCTGCGGGGGGCATTCGACGCGTTCCCAGGGCAGTTGCTTGTCTTGCGCGTCCAGCCGCGCCACTTCCAGCACGTCCCATCCTTTGTCGAGGTCTATGCTGAGGGCGGCTTTTTCACCGTAGATTTCGAGCGCGACTTTGTTGGGCCGTCCTATGGCAAGGCGCGTGACGGAGATGTTGCACATGGCTCCGTTTTCGAATTCGAGGTCGATCAGGGCGGAGTCGTTCGCGTCGATCGGATACTGGCCGATGCGGTTGCCGGGGGTTTTGTCGAAGGTCTTGAGGCGGCAGCCAAGGTTTTTGACCGGGCCAAGGGGTAGGGTGGCGAAGTCGAGGATGTGCACGCCGGTGTCGCCCAGCGCGCCTTTGCTGCCGTGCGCGGTGGACAGCCGCCATAGCCACTTGCTTTCCGTGCGCCAGTCGCCCATGTCCTTGGCCAGCAGCCAGCTTTGCAGGTAGCGTGCTTCGGCGTGGAAGATGCGGCCTAGTTCACCGTCTTTCACCATCTGCTCCGCCTTGGCGAGGGCCGCGCTCTTGCGGTAGGAGAAGTTCACCATGTTCACGCGTCCGGACTTCGCCGCGGCGGCGGCCATGCGTCCGGCTTCTTCGAGCGTGAAGGCGAGGGGCTTTTCGCAGAGCACGTGCAGCCCGGCTTCCAGCGCGCGGATGGCGAAGGCGCAGTGCGTGCGGTCGGGCGTGACGACGGCGACGGCGTCCACTTCGCCGTCGGCCAGCAGGGCCTCAAAATCCGCGTAGGAGCGGGGAATTCCGCGCTCTTTTGCGAACGCTGCCGCCTTTTCTTCGGATGTGCCGCATACAGCGACGATTTTCACGCGGGGGTCTCTTGAAAACTCTCCCGCGTGTACTCCGGCCCACCAGCCGGTGCCGATGATCGCAAGTCTTGTCATAATTGCTTGGAGCTTGGCGGGGGATTTCAGCCGAGGCAACTGCTTTGGAACGCAGCTTTTTTTCGACTTGTGCCGGATTAATTTTTGGACTGATTGCTCTTATCTACGAATATAATTCAAAATACGAATTACGATTTGACAAAGAACGAACTTTGAGTAATCAAAGAGATAGGAGCAAGAGATGATCAATTTCGGCAAACGGTTAAGATTTCGGGTTTTGGACGAGCGTTTCGACGTTGGTCCGGGCAGCACGAGGAGTCTGGGCGAACTGAGCCCCGGCGCTGTTGGGCGCATCGTGGAGCTTTCCCCTTCGTGCACGGGGTTCGAGCGCAGGCGTCTGATGGACTTGGGACTGGTTCCCGGTTCCGTGGTCGAACGCGCTGAACAGGCCCCGTTCGGCGGGCCGATAGCCTTCAGGCTGCGCGGCGTGACGCTGGCCCTGCGTTCCGCGCAGGCCGGAATGGTGGCCGTCGAGATGATGGCCTAGGTGTTTGTCGGCCCGATGCGCGGGCATGATGCATTTCAGCCGGTCGGGTCCGTTCCGACCGGCTTGATTTTGCCCGCATTACTGTTTTACGTCTTTCCTAAAGTTTCCAGAGTAATCATATGTCTTCTCACGATCCCGAGGCGTGCGCGGCCTGCCCGTTGGGCAGGGCCGTGCAGGAGCGAATGGCGCTGGTTTCCGGCAAGTTCGACTTTCTCGTCGCCCTGATGGGCAATCCCAACACGGGCAAGAGCACCGTTTTCAACCGGCTTACCGGGATGCGCCAGCACACGGGCAACTGGCCGGGCAAGACCACGGCGCTTGCCGAGGGCGTGTTCGAGGAGGGGGGCAGGATTTTCAAGATCGTCGATCTGCCGGGCACTTATTCGCTGAGTGCTGCGGACAACGACGAGCAGGTTCCCGCGCGTTTTCTGCGCGTGGCGGACCCGGACGTGACGGTGGTCGTGGCGGACGCGACGGCGCTGGAGCGCAATCTTCTGCTCTGTTTTCAGGTGATGGCGACGCGGGCGAAGGTGGTCGTCGCGCTGAACCTCGTGGACGAGGCGCAGAGCCGGGGAATCCGCGTGGACGCTGAGGCTCTCTCGCGCGAGCTGGGCATCCCCGTCGTGCCCATGGCGGCCCGCCGGGGGCAGGGCATCGCCAAGTTGCGCAGTACGGTTCTGGAAACGGCGCTTGCGGAGCCGTCCCGCAAGGTTTCGGCTGATGCCGCGCTGCCGGACAGCGAGGACCTTTTCAACCGCGCCGGGCAGATCGTGAGGCGCTGCGTCGGCAGTTTCGAGCCGCGCTTCAACATCGACTGGCGCTACGCCATAGACTGGCTTCTGACGAGCAAGTGGACGGCGTTCCCGATCATGCTGGCGGTGTTCGCCTTCGTGCTGTGGCTCACGATTGTCGGCGCAAACGGGCCTTCACAGTTTCTGTACGGGATTCTCGTGGACTGGTTCCAGCCGCTGCTCAAGCACGCCGTGGACGCCACGGGTGCGCCGGGCTGGCTGTCCGGCATAACGGTGGACGGCATGTATCTTTCCGGCGCGTGGGTGGTCTGCGTGATGCTGCCGCCGATGGCGATTTTCTTCCCGATGTTCACGTTGCTGGAGGATTTGGGCTACCTGCCGCGCGTGGCCTTCAACATGGACGGTCTCTTTTCCCGCGCCGGGGCGCACGGCAAGCAGGCTCTTACAATGGCGATGGGCTACGGCTGCAACGCGGCGGGCGTGGTCGCGGCCCGCATCATTGAGAGTCCGCGCGAGAGGCTGGTGGCCATTCTGACGAACAATTTCGCCCTGTGCAACGGGCGCTGGCCAACGCTCATCCTGCTGTCCTCGCTGTTTGTCGGGTCGCTGGTTCCGCCCGCGTGGTCGAGCCTTGCCGCGATGGGCGCGGTGCTGGCGGTGGCCCTGCTGGGCGTGGCTTTGAGCCTTGTCTCGGCGTGGATTCTTTCCCGCACTCTGCTCAAGGGCGAGCCTTGCGCCTTTCATCTGGAGATTCCGCCCCTGCGCAAGCCATGCCTCTGGCAGGTGCTGTACACCTCGCTGGTGGACCGCACGATTTTCGTTCTCTGGCGGGCCGTTGTGTTTGCCTTCCCGGCGGGCGCGATCATTTGGCTGGTGGCCAACGTGAGCTTGGGCGGCAGTCCGCTTGCATGGTGGCTGGTGGAGGGGCTTTCGCCTCTGGGCTGGCTCTTGGGGCTGAACGGGGTGATTTTGCTTGCCTACGTGATCGCCATCCCGGCGAACGAACTGGTCGTGCCAACGATCCTGATGTTGACCGTAACGCTGGGCGGGGTCGCGCTGGGCGGCACAGAGGGCGCGGGCGTGATCTTCGAGCCGGGCAAGGTGAACAACCTGCGCGGGATGCTGGGGGGCGCGGGATGGACGAGCCTGACGGCGTTCAGCATGATGCTCTTCTGCCTATGCCACAACCCGTGCTCGACCACGCTCTATACTATATATAAGGAAACGCGCAGCCTGCGCTGGACGTTCTGGTCCGCCGCGATGCCGCTTGCCTTCGGCTTTGTGTTCTGCGCGCTTTTCGCCTTCGCGTGGCGACTGCTTGCCTGACGCCTCCATCTATAGCGATTTCCAAAAGAAAACCGAAATAGAACCCAGAATTTTTATCCGCAGATAAGCAGGGATTTACGCAGATTATTGAAAAGAAGACTTTCTGATTTTCTAATCCCTTTTTTATCCCTGCTTAT
>JBAZHO010000221.1:0-4090 GCA_041652375.1 Opitutales bacterium
GACGCCCACGTTGTCGAAAATCTCCGTGAGCAGGGCATCCGGGCGGCGTCCGTCGATGATGTGTACGCGCGGCGTGCCGCCCTCGATCGTGCGCACGGCGAACTGCGCCTTGCCGCGCACGTCCGGATCCAGCTCCCCCTCGCGGCCCTTGAGCGCCTCGCGCAGCTCGTCCACGGTCATGTTGAGCACCACGTCGCTGCCGAAGGACAGGCCCGGATGCGGGGCCAGATACACGAGCTTTGACGCGCCCAGAGCCACCGCGAGCTGCGAGCCGAGCTGGTCGGAGTTCAGGCGCAGGGACTGCCCGTCGCGGCTGAAGGCGATGGGCGAAAGCAGGGGCACGATGTCGCTGGAGAGCAGGTGGCGCAGAAGCTCAAGGTCAATCTTGTCGATCTTGCCCCGGCAAAGCTGGTCCACCCCGCCAATGATGCCGGATTCCGTGGCCCGCACGGCGTTGGTCAGCGAACAGCGCAGGCCGTTGGCGGTGAGCTGCTCCATGATCTGCTGCCCGAGGGTTCCGGCAACCTCCACGGCCAGCTTCAACGTCGCCCTGTCCGTAGGACCCTCGCCCCGGCGGTCGGTTATGGCCACGCCGCGTGCCTCTGCCGTCCGGGTCAGCGCGAGGCCAAGCCCGTACACCAGAACGACCTTGATGCGCAGGTTCCACAGCACGGCAACGTCCTGCATGACGTTGCTGAAGTTCTCGTCGGTGAGCACGGCGGCGTCCACCGCGACCACGAACACATGGTCGCGCCACAGGGGCACGTAACGCAAAATCCCCCGCAGATCTGCGGGCTTCATTTCGGAGTCTGGCATGGCTTGTTGATAAAGAGACTAGGCGCAAGTCGCGCGCACGCAAGCGCAAGAAACAAAGCGCGCTATGCATGTGAACGCCGCTTTTGCATTCCGGCGCACCTGTCGTATAGTAGCGACAATGGACTCGAACGCCACCCCTGCCCCCGCCACGGTCCGCCTTGAGGACGACTGGCTGGACCTGATCGGGAAAGCCCGCAAGGGACACCGTATGAACCAGCACGCGCTATGTTCCAAGGCGGGGATTAGCGACCTGCAGTGGCGCGAACTGCCGGACGGGGACGCGCTCGCAAGCGTGGCGCGGGCGCTGTCGCTGGACGCGCGGGGCCTGCTGATGCTGGCGCGCGGCGAATACAAGCCGGACTGCCCGACCATTCCCGGTCTGATCCAGATCCCCACACCCTTCCCCATCCCCGGCTTTCCCGACGGCACGGCAAACGCCTACCTCGCGTTCGACCCGGCCACGCGCCGCGCCGCCCTGTTCGACGGCGGGACCGAACCGGGCCTGATACTGGAGCAGATCGAGAAACACACCCTGCGCCTTGAGCACATCTTCATAACCCACACGCACCACGACCACATCGGCGGCCTGCCGACCATACACTCCATGTTCCCGGACGTTCCGGTGCGCGCGCACAAAAGCGAGCTTGTGTCCGCCTGCGCGATCGCGGACGGCGAAACGGTCGAGATCGGGACTTTGAAAATCGAGGCCCGTCACACGCCGGGCCATACGCGGGGCGGCATGAGCTACATCGTGAACGGACTGGAAAGGCCGCTGGCGATGGTGGGCGACGCCATGTTCGCCGGATCGGCGGGCAACGCCCCGGATAGCTGGGCGGAAACCCTGCGCATGCTGGAAAACAAGATCATGACCCTGCCCGCAGAGACGATAATCTGCCCCGGCCACGGCCCCCTGACAACGGTGGCCTACGAGCGCGAATACAGCCCGCTGTTCCCGAACCTGAGCTAGGCAGGGCGGACGCCTCGCTAGTAGCTCATGGGGGTGAGCTTAACCTTGCCGCGGAAAATCCAGTAGATCGTAAACGTGTAAGCCAGCACCATCGGCATCCCTATCAAAGCTATAATCAGCATGATACCCAAAGTCTTCTGTGAAGACGCGGCGTTGTAAATATCCAGAGTGTTGGCCCCGTCCGGCGTGGAAAGGACCATGTACGGGAACATGCTCGCGGCAAACAACGTCATCATGATCGCCATTGTGGCCATGGACGAAATGAACGCCCGCCCATCGTTCCCCCGATGCATCTCGCGCGGAATGTTGGCCAAAGTCAGAATGCTCACGACCACCAGCACAAGGAACAAGGGCTGCTCCTTCACGACCGCGTTGATATGCGGAACAAACAGCACCGTGGCGAAAGTCAGCACCACGTAGCAGATGATGAACGTCAGCATCACCGGCCTGATCCAGCGCCGCACATTTTTGTGCATCTCGCCCTCGGTCTTCATGCAAAGGTAGATCGCCCCGTGCATGACGAAAAGCGCCACCGTCGTGACGCCCATCAGAAGCGCGTAAGGATTGAGCAGAGCCAGAAAACTGCCCGCGTAGTTGTGGCTCTTGTCCAGCGGAATGCCCTGCACCATGTTGCCCATGGCCACGCCGAACAGAAGCGGGGCGGCAATGCTGCTGATGGCAAAGCTCCAGTCCCACATCGCGCGCCACCACTTCATGGGCTGCTTGCTGCGGAACTCGATGGCCACGGCGCGGAAAATCAACGCGAAAAGCACCAGAATCAACGCCAGATAGAAGCCGCTGAACACCGTGGCGTAAACCTCCGGGAACGCCGCGAACAGCGCGCCGCCTCCCGTCACCAGCCACACCTCGTTGCCGTCCCATACCGGGCCGATGGAGTTGAGCGAAATGCGCCGCTGCTCGTCGGACTTGTGGAACAAGTGCAGCGCGCCCACGCCGAAGTCGAAACCGTCGAGGATGGCGTAACCCGTCAGAAGGACGCCGATCAGAACATACCATATGATATTCAGGTCCATTGTTGCGCCCCCATCATGCTTTGACGTGTTTGTGCTCCATGGCGTCCATCGAGCGGCGGACGCTCTCGTATTCCTCGCTGCGCACGTTCTCCGGCCCGTCGTGTATCTTGTGGTTGAGCATGAACACGAACAGGACGAACAACAGCACATAGACGAAACCGAACAGAACCAAAGAAGTGACGATCTCCGGCACGCTTACAACGGTGCTCAGACCGGCATCCGTGCGCAGAAGCCCCCAAACGATCCAAGGCTGCCGACCGACCTCCGCCGTCATCCAGCCCACCTGATTGGCAATCTGCGGCAGCAGGGCGGAGAAAACCATCACCCAAAGCAGAGGTTTCCACGTCCACAACCAGCCGCGCCACCAGCCGATGATCCCAAGTATTGAAATGCCGATCAGCGACATGCCGATGGAAATCATGATATGGTAGGGCTGAAAGACGAGATTCACGGGCGGACGGTCCTCCGGCGCGAAGGCGTCCAGGCCCGTGACCGGGGTGGACGTGTCGCTGCTGATGAGCCAGCTCAACATGCCGGGCACGCTGATGCCGTGCGTGACGCCCTTGTCCGTGTCAACCCAGCCCGCGATATACATCGCCGCCGGGGCGCTGGCCGGGAAATGCCCCTCCATCGCCGCCAGCTTGCTAGGCTGATACTGCGCCACAAGCTGCGCGCTCTCCGAACCGGTCTGGAGCGACAGCAAAGACGCCACGACGCCCAACGCCAGCCCCACCTTGATGCTGCTCTTTGCGAACTCCACGTCGCGCTTCTTGAGCAAGTACCAAGCGCCCACGCTAATCAGCAGGAACGCGCCGCTTTGCCACGCGCCAAGCACGGTGTGCTGAAGACGCTCCATCGACGAAGGATTGAACACCATAGCCCAGAAATCCACGATCTCCGCGCGAGGCCCGTTAGGCCCGACGACGATGTGATGCCCCGCCGGAGTCTGCATCCACGAGTTGGCAATGATGATCCACACCGCGCTGAAATGCGCGCCGAGACAGACCATGAGCGTCGAAAACCAGTGAACGCGCGGACTCACGCGCCGCCAGCCGAAAAGGACCACGGCCAGAAAGCCGGATTCGAGGAAAAAGGCGAAAATGCCCTCCGCCGCAAGGGCGCTGCCGAAGACATCGCCCACGAAACGGGAATACTTCTCCCAATTCGTGCCGAATTCGAACTCCAGCACGATGCCCGTGGCCACGCCGATGGCGAACGTAAGCCCGAACACCTTGGACCAGAACCGAGTCATGGCCCGGTAGTGCTCGTTGCG
>JBAZHO010000222.1:0-4080 GCA_041652375.1 Opitutales bacterium
TTTGCATCTCCGCGAGCTGTTCGTGACCGAAACCATTCTCCGCCAAACCATGCAACAGTTGGGCACGGGTATCCGGCGCACTCCACAAGCGGCGCAGCTCCTCTTCGTCGTGAAAGAACTCCGGCAAGCGCCCGAATAAAGCCTCCATGAACTGCTGGGCGGACATTGGCGTGCCATCGGTATGCCAGAACGAAGTCACCATCATGTGCTGGATGCTCCGCTCCTTGCCGTCGGCCAGCTTGATCTTTACCCGCCTGAAGCCCCCTTCAGGTCCCGTATCGCCCCCCGGCCCATCTGGCGGCAGTCCACCATCATCAGGCCTCTTGGGGCGATCCACAACCGTCTCCGGTTCCAGTGGTTCGCCGTCCCATTCAGGATCGCTGAAATGGTGATGCGCCTTTACGAAATCGTAAATCGTGAAGTAATCCTTGCCGTCGTAAAGCCGCGTTCCTCGCCCGATGATCTGCTTGAACTCGATCATCGAATTGACCGGACGCATCAGGACAATGTTGCGGATATTACGCGCATCTACGCCCGTTGAAAGCTTCTGCGAAGTGGTGAGGATAGTCGGGATGGTCCGCTCGTTATCCTGAAACTGCTTCAGCTTCTCCTCCCCCCTCGCTCCATCGTCGGCAGTCACGCGGTGGCAGTAATTCGGGTCCGTGCTCGTCTTCATCTGATTGATCAGATCGCGCACGGCGAGCGCATGAAGCTGAGTGGCGCAGAAAACCAACGTCTTCTCGTTCTGGTTGATCTGCTCCATGAAAATACGCACCCGATGCTCCTCGCGGGCCTTGATCTCGATGACCCGGTTGAAATCCGCCTCGGTATAACGCCTCCCGACCTCCACATCACCCTCGATGATCGTATCATCCGAGGTGTACACGTAATCATCCAAAGTCGTGGAAATCTGCTTCACGCGAAAAGGCGTCAGGAAGCCGTCGTTGATCCCCTCCTTCAGCGAGTATGTGAACACTGGCTCGCCGAAGTAAGCATAGGTATCCACGTTGTCCTTGCGCTTGGGCGTAGCGGTAAGGCCAAGCTGCACGGCAGGGGCGAAGTAATCCAGAATGCCGCGCCAGTCGCTCTCATCCTTCGCGCCGCCCCGGTGACACTCATCAATCACAATGAAATCAAAGAAGTCCGGCGGATACTCGCCGAAGTAAGGCGCGGGCTGGCCATCCTCGGAACTGCCGCACATGAACGTCTGGAAAATTGTGAAGAACAGGCTTCCGTTCTTGGGCACGCGCCCCTTCTTGCGGATGTCGTCCGGCGAAATGCGCACGAGCGCATCGGACGGGAAGGCGGAAAAGGCGTTGAACGCCTGATTTGCCAATATATTCCGGTCCGCAAGGAACAGGATGCGCGGGCGACGCGTGGCCTCGCGGCTCAGGTTCCAGCGGCTGTGAAAGAGCTTCCACGCTATCTGGAATGCGATGAACGTCTTGCCCGTGCCGGTTGCCAAGGTCAGCAAGATGCGCTGCTGTTTCGCGGCTATGGCCTCTAGCACGCGCTCCACGGCTATATCCTGATAGTAACGCCCCGGATGCGAACCGCTCTTGTCCTCATATGGCACGGCGGCAAACGCATCGCGCCACTCATCCGCCTGGGCAAAAGTCATGCCCCAAAGCTCGTCGGGCGACGGGTAACGCTCTGCCTGCCCCTCCTTGCCCGTCTGCATGTCTATGGCGTAAACGCCCTTGCCGTTACTCGAATACGTATAACGAATCTGGAGCTTGCCCGCGTAATCCTTCGCCTGCGCAACGCCCTCTGTCAGCTCCTTGTCCAAAGCCTTGGCCTCGATGACGGCTAGCTTTGTATTACGGTATTCAAGAACGTAATCCGCCTTCAACGCCACACCGCGCCGCCCCCGGCCCTCGATTCTCCCCGCCGTTATGGGGTATTCAAGCCGGACGCGACTGCCATCAACCGAGCCCCAACCCGCCGCTTTTAGCGCGGGATCAATATATTCGGCTCTGGTTTCGGCTTCGTTCATGGCTGAATGGCTTAACTTTGTGTCTCACAGATTAGATTCAAACCTCGTTGTGTCTCATATTTTACATTTCGTGAGACTCAACGCAGTTTGAATCTCACCGGTGAGATTCAAAACACCTGTGCGCCCTCTGCGATATTCAACAGTTCCCGGAAAGCATAAATCCCCTCTCTACGCCCGCGTCCCTCGATGACCGGAACCAACAGGCCGGAATCGCGCATAACATTCAATAAACGGGTGGCTGTGGGCTTGGCATCGTTCATGTCCGTTACTCACGGCAACTTATCAGACCTTGGCCGTCTGGGTAAATAATTATCGCTCGTTATAAGCGTCCGTCCCGTCTTCTCTTCCAGTTCCAGACGGGCTTTTTTCGCGATGCTTCCGCCCGCCTTGGCCGCCTCCTTGTTCTCCGGCATTCCAGTGGCCTCCACGCTCTCGGCAATCTGGCGGGTCGAAAGCTCGGCAAGCGCGGTGAAAATCAGCTCCGCCTCGCTCATATGGTCGCGCAGGTTCTCGCTCTTCAGGCCCTTGAGCTTCTTGTGCCCTTGAACACCCATCCCCGACCATTCCTGATGGATTATGTTGGTCAGGATTGCGTATTCCTCGCCCTTCGTGATGTCATGCTCAGCCCAATAATCGGTCAGCTTATTGCGCGTCTCCTGACCAGTCATGCGCCGCTCAATCCACTTATCGCTGCGCCCCTGCTTCACCCATGTTTCACGCGCACGGTCTAGAGCCTTGGCTGGGTCTGCCAGCTCCTGCATCCGCTCATAGCCCACCTTGGCCAACCAGAGCTTGATCGGCTCCGCCTTGGGACTGGGGACGCTCTGAATAAGCCGCAGGAGCGTTTCGGGATTGGCAACGTCCGTCAGATAACTCTTGCCGTCCGCTGCGGCTAATTTCAGTCGGTTACAATTTGTAACCGACTCACTGCCTTCCTTCTTCAAGCGGTTCTTGAGCACTTTCCAATAATTGCGCGCCGCTTGGTAGTCCGGTTGCTGGGTGAGCACCTGAACGATGTCCACGACCGAGAACCACCATGTTTCGGTTTTCTCGTCGTAAACACGGCGAATCCCGTTCCCTTCGAAGTTGATCAGCTCGTCTTTCATAAAGTCGTTACCCCGCCCGCTCAAAGCTCCCCGGCAAAGGCCTTGTGCAGCAGGGATTTCTTAAGTTCTTCCAGCGCGGCAAGCTTCTGTTCGTAGATCGCGGCTAGGCGCTGGGTTTCTTCTGACAAGTTTTCCAAGGCATCAACGATTCGTGCCTGTTCAATCATGTCCGGTAGAGGAAGAATAAATCCTTTGATTTGTTCCGTGCTTAAATTAGGTTGTGCTGAACCGGCTGAAATACGGAGATTTTCCTCAACCTTCGTTGATAGTAAATGATAAAGGAATCGCTTATTTAGTTTCTGTCTAGGTTCAAATTTCCCGACACGTTGATTCAAGTAGAATACGGTATTCTCAGTGTTGAAACCAAGTTTCCCTGTCGTAGCACCTGACATCGCAATCATCAAGTCGTCTTTGACAATACGATACCTATCGAGGTTCTCGTGATAGTCCTTCGGGTCGATGAACACGAGCCGATTGTCGGTATCAATGTGGCCATCCTGAATGTTTGAGATACGCAAGACAGGAACTCCTGACGGCTTGAATGTGTTACTCTTGAACGCAAAGCCGTTTTGAAATCCGCACACTTCATCCAGCTTCCTTTCCACCCACCCCGCGCCGCGCTGGGTGAAGACGGATTGGAGGTGGCTTTCGAAGATTTCGCAGGCGTTTTGAAGGTTCTTTTCGGC
Organism: Opitutales bacterium; assembly: GCA_041652375.1. Lineage (GTDB taxonomy): Bacteria > Verrucomicrobiota > Verrucomicrobiia > Opitutales > Oceanipulchritudinaceae > Verruco-01. The sequence goes on from JBAZHO010000222.1 coordinate 3,789, forward strand.
GTTGGCCTTGGCCGTGGCAATGCCTTCAAACGCTTCATCCAGAATGCCGACAATCCGTTGCTGTTCGGAAAGCGGGGGAAGTGGGATGGGTATAGACTCAATGTCTTTAGTTGAAGCGTTTTGTTGTGCTGCACCATGTCCCTCAGAAATGAATTGATCTCGGAAGCCATCAGAGCGCAAAAAGTAGACTAAAAAATCTTTTAATATACTCGCATTATTGAGCAGTGAGATTCGTGCAACACGTTGATTGAGAACGGCAGGAAGATGTATTTCTTGAATCACCCCTACACGT
>JBAZHO010000223.1:0-4036 GCA_041652375.1 Opitutales bacterium
GACGGCATCCTCGCCACTATCGCCACGTATTCCCTTTACACGGGGACCTTGAGCACGACCACTCATGCGCACAACGGAACGCAACTGACGATCGTCGGCTACGGCGGCTCGGGCTACGGCGACATCCGATACAGTGCCTCGTATCCTCTGGGCACGACGGTTCGCAGGGTCGGCGGCAACGTGGTGGACGTCATGACCTCTCTGAATGGCGTGACCGACTGCTTGTTCTATCAGATGGACTTCGACGACAATTCCGCCGTCGGCACTGTCGGGGGCAGCCTTGGCAACGATATCGAAACGACGCTCTGCACCGGAGATTCCGGCGGCCCGGCGTTGGTGAATGTCGGCGACGAATACTTTGTCGCAGGCGTGAACACGCTGGTGTCCCTTGAGGATTTGGAGATGGGCGAGTACGGGACCTTCGCGTTTGGAATCGCCATTCCGGGCGTATCGGACTGGATCGCATACACGATGGCCTCCGTGCCGGAGCCGTCAGGCGTGGCGCTGGCTTTAGGTCTGGCCGTGCTGCCGCCGCTTCTTGTCCGTCGCAGGCGGCGTCGCTAGGTTCTCTTTGTGGGCTTGCGTCGTTTTATCGCTTGGCCAGTCAGGTTCTTGATGACAGTAATCGGTAGTGCCTACTACCAAGGGAGAAGCCGTTTGCGGCAATTCGTTCCGGCTGGACCACAGCGGTGAAAAGACGCCGCGCTGGGCGTGGTTTGTCTTGTTGTTCATTTCGCTCGCGGTGCTTGTTCCCGGAACTCGCGTGATGCCTCTGCTGGACCGCGACGAGCCGCGTTTCGCCCGCGCGACCGTCGAGATGGAGCAGCGCGGCAACTACATCGTCCCGTATTTCAACGACGAGTACCGTTTCGACAAGCCGCCGCTTACCTACTGGTGGATGCATTTGAACTACGCCGTGTTCGGGCACAACGAGCTTGGCGCTAGGATGCATTCAATCCTGTCCGCCGCCGCCATCGCGCTGCTGCTGCTCGCCATCGGGCGGGACTTGTACGGCTGGCGCACGGGCTTCTGGGCGGGTATCGCGTGGGTGACTCTGTTTCAGGTCTGGCAGCACGGGCGACTTGCCGTGGCGGACATGCCGATGGTGTTGAGCCTCGTCGCCGCGCACTGGGCGCTGTGGAAGCTGCTGACGGGTGATAAGTGGCGGCGCTGGGGCTTCTGGTTCTGGGTGCTGTGGCTATCGCTCGCCCTCGGCTTTCTGGCCAAGGGTCCGCTGGTGTTCTTCAGCGTGGCCTTCACGCTCGCGCTTCTGCGGCTGGTCTTCTGGCGCAAGCCTCTGGAGTGGGGGCGGCTGCAAATCCTGCCCGGCGCGGCGATCTGCATCCTGCCCATAGCCGCGTGGGGTCTGCCCGCGCTGGCGCAGACGGGCGGCCAGTTCTGGCATCAGGGCATAGGCAAGCACGTAGTGGAGCGCGGTCTTGGCGCGTTCAACGACCGGGTGAGCCTGCCCGTGGTGTTCTACATTTTCTCCTCGCTCATCAGTCTTTTCCCGTGGATGGGCAGGGCGGGCGCGGCCTGCGTGGCGGCTAGGGAATGCCGCCGCGACATGCGCTCCGCGTATCTGCTCTCGTGGGCCGCCGGGCCTTACATCATTTTCGCTTTCTACGCCACGCAGTTGCCTCACTACGTGCTGCCAGCCTTTCCCGCGCTCGTGCTGCTCCTGTTCGCCGCTCCCGGCATGGACGGCAAGTGGGCGCGGCGCTGGTTCGTCGGGTATCACGCGCTTTTCGGCGCGATCATCGTGGGCATGGCCGTGTGGCTGATGCTGGGTCCGGTGTTTCTGCCGATCAGACCGATGATGCTGGGCTTCTGCGCCGTGCTCATGGGCCTGATGTTCATAGCCGTCAGCTTCGAGCGCCGCAGCGCGATTCGCATGGCGATGGGGATTGTCATGCTCATAGCCGGGTCGATGCTCTCGGGCATCGGGATGCGCCGCGTGGCCATATCCCCGCAGATAGCCTTGCAGGCGCAGGAGGCCGACGGCGCTCTGGCCGCCGTGGGCTACACGGAACCGAGCCTCGTCTATTACGCGGGCCGGACTTGGCACATGTATCCCGGGACGGCGGAGGGACTGGAGGAGGCGCTTCTGCGCAGGCCGGCGATGATCGCCGTGCTGCGTAAGCAGATGGACATGAACACGATGCTAGGCTTCGCCCACAAGACGATCAAGGTGTGTGAAGAGGCCTTGCTGGCGGAGAAACGGCTGAATGAGGGCTACATCCACGGCAGCGTGGACGGCCTGAACATAGGCCGCTTCACATGGGCCAGCGTGGACCTTTACATCGACATCGACCAGCTAGCCCCGGAACTGTACCCGCAGTAGCGGAGGAGCGTTTCGGGCGGTGTTACTCCGCCGGGAAGAGCAGCTTTTCGCAGAGGGCGCAGAAGTCTTCCGTGCCTGCGTAAAAGGGGCCGGGTTTCTGGCGGATGTCGAAGGTCTTCAGCGGGAAGAGCTGATTGCCGAAGAAGCGCGCCCGCCCGCCCGCTGCGCCCAGCAGGGCCAGCGCCGCCGCGACGTCCCAGCTCTTGCTGCGGAAGTCCACGCAGCCGTCGAGGAAGCCAAGCGCGACATAGGTCAACGTCAGCGCTCCGCTGCCCATGCTGCGGATGTGCAGCTCGTCCATGATGGGTTCAAGCTGTCTCAGGTAGGGTTCCTTGAGCGGAAAGGCCAGTCCGACAATGCTGTTATCGTCCAGTTTGCGCTGGCTCATGGTGGGCAGGCTCGCGTCGCCGTCCTTGAGGCCCAGCCCCGGTCCGCCTTCGATCAGGCTGTCCCTACTGTATTCGTAAATGAAGCCGTAAATCGGCATTCCGTCGCGCAGCAGGCCCAGCGAAATGCCGCAGAACGGCATGCCTATGGCGTAGTTGTTCGTCCCGTCGATGGGGTCCAGAATCCATGCGTAACGCGCCTTCATCTCCTTCGGCGCGGCATGCGGGTCGTTTTCCTCGGAGCACACGTCGTCTTCCGGGAAGCAACGGGCAAGCTCCGTGCATATCCTGTCGGAGATGGCGAAGTCCGCGAACGTGACGCGGGATTTGTCTTCCTTCCACTCGCTCTCCACCTTGCCGAACTGTTTGCGGAAATATGCCACGTGCTCCCGCACCGTGGCCCGCCCGACGTTGATTCTGTGCCGCAGGTTTTTATCCATGAAGAAACAATCTGAAAACAATCCCGCCGCATACGCGAGCCGGAAAGCTTCCCCGCGCGCAGGGCGGGTAGGGAATCCGCGTCGGCGCGCGCTTTGTGCTTTTCCGTCGCGGCGTGTCTGTCATAGCATTCCCGCGCCTGACTAGGCCGGGCCAACGTGCAAGTCGAAGCGAACCTTCCCCAATGACTCCCATACCCTTATTCCTGATCTTTCTGGTCCTGACGCTCGTGTATCTTTTGCTCTTCGGCAGAAACATGAAGAAAGCCGTCGGGAACAAGAAGAGGGCGCTCGAAAAGCTGGCGAAAGAACTCGGGCTAACGGTTCAGGGCGGCGAGAAGATGTTTCCGTCGAACAACTGGCTCGGATGGGTGCGGAAGCCCTTCTTCATCCTCGATCACTGGCGGGGCAGGGAACTTAGCATCTATTATTTCTCCAAAGGATCGGGCAAGAACTCGTCCCCGTATTCCGCGCTGGACATCCCGCTCGCCGAGATTGCGGGCATGAAGAACGACTTCAAGATGACGATCAGCGCCGTCGGCTGGATGAGCAACATCGGGCTGATGCTGGGCCGCAAACCAATCGCCACCGGCGACGAGACGTTCGATAAACAGTTCGCCGTGAAAAGCACCAAGCCCGACCTCGCGCAGGCGATACTGCTCCCCGAACTGCGCGGGAAAATCATCGGCGTATGGGAGGAACGCGCCGTCAAAGGCATAATCAACGTTCACGAAGGTCACGTGCACTACGAAGAATCAGGCAACATCAGGACCGACACGCATGTGCGGCGCTTCGCGGCCATGGCCGCCCTCTGCCACGATCTGGCCGACACCATCGACGCCGCATGCAGCCTGTAAAGGCGTGTCGGG
>JBAZHO010000224.1:0-4007 GCA_041652375.1 Opitutales bacterium
AGAAGATCGAGGTGAGCCTGATTTTCGCGCTGGCCCCGACGGCGGACGTGGGGATGCTGCTGATGGCAGTGTAGATATTGTCCATTGGGCGGATGGGTCTTCGGACGAGGCGACCGTTATGCAACCATATCACATATTGGAGTGCGCTTATGCAAGATTGTGCAAAGCAGTATTTTCAGGAAGCGCAAACGCCGTGCCCCATAGGGCGGCTCACGGTATATGTCCAATGCTTGCCGGGCGATGGGCCGCCTTGGGCACTGCGTTTGAAAACGCGCGCTTCGGACGCGAATAATACTTTGGAAGCCCGACGGGTTTCAGAAGCATGCAAGTGGATGGGCTACAACATGTTGCAAGCTCACTTGCCAAAGGCTAAAATAAATGGGTCCGCTCCGCTTGACCCTAGTTTTGCATAGGTTAGCTTGATAAGGTCAGACCTAGACTGGGGGCGAGCAAGGACCGGTCGGTCTGGGGTTTCCCATGTGGGAATACCTAGTGAGTATATGGGGCAGATATCGGCCCGTCGGTAACATTCCGGCGGGCCGATCCATTTTACGGGTCGGACGTGCCGCTTGCTCCCGTTCGCGGGCGCTCTCAGTCGCGTCTTAGCACGCCTTCGCCGCTCAGCCTGTCCACAAGGCCCAGAGCGGATTCGCTGCGGTTCATGATATACAGGTGCAGGGTGTTGACGCCGTTTTCGATCAGTTCCCGCGCTTGTTCGTGCGCCCAGTCGATGCCTGCCTGTCGTTGGGCGACTTCATCCCCGTCAACGGCGGCAAGGCGTCTTTCAAGCTCCTTGGGCACGGAGCTTCCGTTCATGTTGCCGAAGCGTATCGCCTGATCGAGGCTCAGGGCCGGCATGAGGCCGGGGATGATGGGCACGCTTATGCCGATTGCCCGGCATCGTTCGACGAAGCTGAAAAAGTGGGAGTTGTCGAAAAACAACTGGGTGGTGATGAACGAGGCCCCGGCGTCCACCTTGCGCTTCAGGTTGATCAGATCCTGCTCCGGCGAAAGCGCTTGCGGATGCGTCTCCGGGTAGCCCGCGACGCCGATGCAGAATTCCGGCTCGGTCTGCCGTATCAGCTCCACAAGTTCGTTCGCGTAGGCGCAGCCGTCCGGGTGGGGGCGGAACTCGGCCTGCCCCTTGGGCGGGTCTCCGCGCAGGGCCATGATGTTGCTCAGACCAGCCTTGCGAAAGTCGCGCACGATGGAGCGAAGTTCTTCCTTGGACGAACCAACGCAGGTCAGGTGAGCCACGACGTCGAAGCCGTACTCTGTTCTTAACAGTCTTGCGTATTCCTGAGTGCGTTCGCGCGTGCTTCCGCCCGCTCCGTAGGTTATGGAGACGAAATCCGGGTTCAGTCTTTCGCGCAAGAGGGCCGCTGTCTTAAGTATCTGCCTGCCAGCGTCATCTGTTCGAGGAGGAGAAAATTCCACAGAGAGGGTTTGATGTCCCTGCCTTATGTGTTCGATGATGTGGTGGTCATATTTCATATTTCTTCTATCAATAAATTAAGATACGTTGATATGTAAACTTATTTTAGCGATTTCTGGACGATTTCTCTTCAGGACACGTAACCGTGCCGACAGGCAGTGTTTACGTGTGTCTGGAATGCCACGAAAGCGTGTCGGAATAGGGGAGGATACGTATGTGAATAACTTGTCGGCAACTTGCTCTTGAAAGGATGCATACTGACAGGGTTTACTTGTCCAAGCCTCGGAACGCTATTCCTTCCATACCCTATCCATCTGTCACGCCCGTGAAATGCACCGGGCAACGCACCCGCAGGCTGTCCATTTAAGACTTTGTCAATGAATATATTATAAAAATTGATCCTTGATCTTGCCGCGTGTTGTTCCAATGTCTTTTTCGCTTGTCCTGACAGGATCGGCACGTTCGAATGATTCCCGGTGGACTTGGATCGCATCAAGCCTGTGTTGTGAGTAAAACAGTGTGCTCTCATTCTCCTATGACTGCAAATCTCGTAACGGAAGATCGTTGGTCCACCATCAAGGCGGAGCTTCGCCGGATATATCCCAAAGATACGTATGACACTTGGTTCTCTTCAATTGAAGGAATCTGCGGTGACGCAAGCATTGCCCTGACTGCACCCAACGAGTTCGCGGCCATATGGATCGAAGAAAACTTCATGGACATAATCCGCGACAAGGTTCACCAGAGCTTTGGTCCCGGCATCAAGCTGACCCTTCGTTCGCGCTCTGACAGCGCAGCGATGGCGGACGAACAGGTTCCCGCACCTTCCGACGCGCGCCGCGCACAGTCCGGCAGGCGCATCAGGACTTCGTTCATCACTTCCGCCCCGTCGAACAATTCCATCCCGATCAACCCGAAGAACACCTTCGAGAATTTCATCGTGGGGCCGAGCAACCAGCTCGCGCACGCCGCCAGCATCGCCGTGGCGCAGGCTCCCGGACGCTCCTACAATCCGCTTTTCCTCTACGGCGACACGGGTCTTGGCAAGACGCACCTGATGCAGGCCGTGGCGCACAGCATCCTGAAGCAGAGCCGCGACGCGCACGTGGTTTACGTATCCTGCGAGACTTTCACCAACGAGTTTCTGCAGGCCGTGCGCGAGAACACTCTGGACCAGTTCCGCAGGTTCTACCGCAATGTTGACGTGCTCCTGATCGACGACGTGCAGTTCCTCGAAGGCAAGGAGCGCACTCAGGACGAGTTCTTCCACACGTTCAACAACCTTTTCGACTCCCAAAAGCAACTCTGCCTGTCCAGCGACCGCCCCGCCAGCGAGATCAGCAAGCTCGAAGCGCGCCTTGTCTCTCGCTTCCAGTGGGGCATGGTCACGGACATTCAAGCCCCGGACCTTGAAACGCGCACGGCCATCCTGACCAAGAAGGCCAACGCGATGGACTACACCCTCAGCCCGGAGATTCTCCAGTTCCTGGCCCAGCGCGTCACGCGCAACGTGCGCCGCATGGAAGGCGCGCTGCTGAAGGTGGGCACGTACGCCCAGCTCTCCAAGACGCCGCTGGACCTGTCCACCGTGGAGCACCTGATCAAGGACATCCTTCAGGAAGAGGCGCGCAACCAGATCACCATCGAGAAGATCCAGCACAAGGTCGTGGAATACTACGACCTGCGCATCTCCGACATGATCAGCAAGCGCCGCCCCAACAACATCGCCTTCCCGCGTCAGGTGGCGATGTATCTGTGCCGTCTGCTCACGAACCACCCCCTCAAGGAAATCGGCGAGGGCTTCGGCGGACGCGATCACGGCACTGTCATCTACGCCTGCAAGAGCGTGGAAAACGCTATGGAGCAGGACGAGCGCGTGCGCCACGCCGTGGAGTACCTGAGCCGTCAGATTTCCCAGAACGCGTAAGGCCCGGGCGGGCCGCTTTGAGTAGGGCTAGGACTTTCGCAACGGGAACTCGCCGCATGCCCGCCGGAGCAGACCATTTTCCGCATATGATGGAACCTTTGGAGGCGAAGGCTGTCCGCTTGAGGCCTGCCTCCCGGAGCCGACGTTGCCGCAGGAAATATTTGCGCGGCGTTTGCGACCGGAGTTTTGCAGGGGCAAGTTAACAGACACACTGACGACATGGCGCGAGTATCACAGCATTCAATCGACGAGTTGAGGATGCGCGTGAACATCGTCGAGGAGGTGGAGCGGCACGTGCGGCTTCAGAAAGCCGGGCGCAGCTACAAGGGCTTGAGCCCTTTCACGAACGAGAAAACCCCTTCCTTCACCGTCAACCCCGAGAAGGGCGTCTTTTACTGTTTTTCATCCACGCAGGGCGGGGACGTGATCCGCTTTGTGGAGATGGTGGAGCACCTGCCTTTCGGCGAGGCCGTGGAGGTGCTGGCGCAGCGATACAACGTCGCACTGGAATACGAGAACGGCGGCGGACCGGACAAGGGCGAGCGATCCCGCCGCGCGGCGCTGCTGGAGATCCACGAGCAGGCGCGGGCATACTTTCACGACTGTTTTCTGGCTGCGGACCCGCTGGCCGCGCAGGTGCGGGAA
>JBAZHO010000225.1:0-3984 GCA_041652375.1 Opitutales bacterium
TTCTGCAAGTCCCGCAGATTGTTGAATCCGAAACACGGAGTTGCGGCCACCAACCAGTGAACCAACACTCATAACCATGAATACACTACTGACTCTCGACTTGGCTACTCTCTCTTCAATGCCCGTGTTTGCGGAGGTCCAATCTTCGGCACTTTCACTGACGCTCATTCCTATCATCGCCATCTTGACCCCGTTTCTGTTCGTTCTGGGCGTGGTCGGATTCAAATTCCTGAGCGATTTCAAGACCCGCAAAGTACAGCACGAAACGATACGCCTGATGGTCGAGAAGGGCCTGCCCATCCCGCAGGAAGTCCTGGCCATGAAGACCTCCAAGGACAAAGCCGACGACCGCAAGTCCGGCATCATACTCATCGCTGTCGGCATCGGCCTGTTCGTCTTCCTGTCGCACTTCACCTTAACCATGAGATTTGGCGACGTCTCGCGCTGGGTCGCGCTGATTCCCGGTCTGATCGGCGTGGGACTGCTCATCAACTGGTATCTGGAGCGCAACGACAAGCGCAAAGCCGACAAAGCAGACGAAGCCGACTAGGCTGCGAAACCTGCACATACCGTGTCCATGACAGACACAGACCTGATTGCGCGCGTGCTGGTTGGCGACGATCGGCACGCGTTCGCGGAACTGCTGCGCAGGCACCAGTCGGCTCTGCGCGGCTTTCTGCGCAGGCTGACCGGAATCGGCTACAACCGTTTCCGCACTTGGAACAGGAAACGACGCGAGCAGCCGCAGGCGGATTTCGACGCGACATGCGCGGCTGAAGCCGGGCCGGAGCGCGGCCTACGGGCCGACGTGAACGAAGCCGTGCGGAAGCTGCGCGCGGAGGAACGCGCCGCGCTGGACCTCTGCTACGGGCGGGGACTGTCCCACACGGAGGCGGCGCAGGTGCTTGGATGCCCGGCGGGGACACTCAAGACATACCTGCTGCGGGCCAAGGAACAGCTCCGCAGCATTCTGGCGACCTACGCATCGAAAGCCTGATGAAAGAAGGAAAAATGGAACACGAAGACGAAATCATCACTAGCCTCATGCAGGAATTCGAATACATCGAGGACGCCGGGTTCACAAAAAACGTCGTGGACGCGGCTGGCGGAAGCGATGAACACGCTGCTCCGTTTCGACGCCTCGACGCCCGCTTTCTGCGTTTTTGCCGTCTGCGCCTCGCTGTCCATGTCGGGCCTGCTGGCGTGGCTGGTCCTGCGCTGGCAGGAATGAGGCCCCTATTCCTTGTCAACCAGACCGATATCGAGGAGCTTCATGTATATCTCGCGGCTGATCCACGCGTCCGTGGCGGCGTAAACCGTCTGGGCGTCCGTAAGGTGGTCGCGGCTCCAGTTGGACACCTGCGCGCCCTTGGAGATGCGCACCCCCAGAAAGATTCCCGCAAGGCTGCGCAGCCCCGTGTTCACCACGTCGGCCTTCTGGGTGATATCGGCCAGTTCCACGAAACCGCCGGGGATGAAGTCCTTCTGCTCGCGCAGCTTTCGCACGTCGTCGCGTATCGCAACGCCGACCTTGACGATGTCCGGGTCGGACAGGATTTCCAGCACCGGTGACAGGTCCTCCAGCTTCAGAAGCTGGAAAAGATACACCTTTTCCGCACCGCCCAACTGAAGAAGCGCGGGCGGATATCCCTTGCCGCGCTTGAAGCTGGGTCGCGTCTCGGTGTCGAAGCCAAGTATGCTTTCTTTTTTTAGCGCGGCGACGGCGACATGCATCTGTCCCGGAGTGCTGACCAGCTCGATGGGGCCGTCGTAGCGACTCAGCGGAAGGACGTTGATGACCTCCTTGCTTATCGTCGTAGGGATAATTGGTTCTTGTGGTTTTGTGCCCAAAGCTGCTTTCCTGAAATAAAGAAATCGCAGCAGTCCTTGTCGGCCTGCTGCCCGCATTAGAAAAGGGTACCGGGGCGCGACAGGCAACCGTTTTTTTACGCTCGGGAAGACGCGACGGCGTGGTACTGGGCGGGGACCGGGGGCACGGGGCGCGCCCACGGCGCATGTTTCGTCCACGCCGGGATTTGCGGATCGATTTGCCCCGCCCGCATGTAAATTTTACGCGAAAGGCAACGATCTGATTATGTGCAAGAATGATGTGCCAAAGCGCTTGATCGCAGTGGCGCGGATCGAGTTCTGATGATACAACACTGCAGACAGTCCCGAACTGCCCCCGGACGGGACCTTGATCGACAATCGACCCCTTGAGCAAGAATCACACAGAGCAATCATGAAAAACTGGACAATCGCAAGACGAGTTATCGCAGGCTTCTCGGTACTGATATCGTTTACGGTGATAATAGGCCTGATAGGACATTTCAGTCTTGGAGCGGTAAATGATAAATCTGCTGTGATGATCAAGGACACCATGCCGGGCGTCATGATACTGGATCAGGTCAAGGACACGCTTTCCCGCGAGTACGGCAATCTGGAAAAGCTCATCAGGACGCCTGATCCGGCGTTGAGGGCCGACGTGTACAAGAAGTGCGACGACTTCGTCACATCCTCGGACAAGTGGCTCGCCGACTACGAAAGCCGGATACAGACCAAGGAGGACAGAGACTTTTTCGCCGCGCTTACCAACATCCGGCAGATCCATAACAGCTATCGGGACAAGATGATCGAGATGATCAAGGACGAGGCTGGCGACGATGCGCTTTACCAATATATGGATCAGGTATATCTGCCGCAGTACCGGATATTGAGAGACCTGATCCTCAAGCAGACCACGGTCATGCGCGACAAGAGCGTTGCGATAGGCGGCGACGTAGAGGGCCTCATGAACACCAGCCGCTTATTGATCGCCGCCTGCATGGCGGCAGCGCTGCTTCTTTCGATCCTCATTTGCTACGTCATAATCCACGGGACCAACAAGGTGCTTAACCATGCCATCGCGTCCATCGACGAGGGGTCCTCGCAGGTGGCCGCCGCCTCGGCGGAAGTGTCGTCGGCAAGCCACATGCTGGCCGAAGGAGCCAGCGAACAGGCCGCGAGCATCGAGGAAACAAGTTCCTCGCTGGAGGAACTGTCCTCCATGACGGCGCACAACGCCGCCAGCGCGCAGGAGGCCAAGAGTCTGGCCGAGGACATGCGTCACGCCGCCGACGGCAGCGCCAGCCAGATGAAGCAGATGCAGGCCGCGATGGACGCCATCAAGGAGTCCTCCGCCGGAATCTCGCAAATCATCAAGACCATCGACGAAATCGCTTTCCAAACCAATATCCTCGCCCTGAACGCAGCCGTCGAGGCCGCGCGCGCGGGCGAAGCGGGCGCGGGATTCGCCGTCGTGGCCGAAGAGGTCCGCAATCTGGCCCAGCGTTCAGCCGATTCCGCCAAGGAAACGTCGGCCAAGATCGAAGGAGCCATACGCAACAGCGACCGCGGCGTGGCCATATCCGGCAAGGTGGCCGAATCTCTCAATACGATTCTCGGAAAAGCGCGAGACATGAACTCGCTGGTGTCGGAAATCGCCAACGCGTCCCAAGAGCAGGACAAGGGCATTTCCCAGCTCACCACGGCGGTGTCCCAGATGGACAAAGTGACCCAGAGCAACGCGTCCAACGCCGAAGAGACGGCGTCCGCGTCCGAAGAACTGAACGCTCACGCGGATTCGCTCAAGGATACCGTTGTGGAGCTTGTCGGACTTGTCCGCAGCGGCGACCGCACGACGGGACGCCGCACCCAGCAGGGCAAGGCGAATACCGGCCAGCGTCCCGCAAGCAGCCGCACGGGAGCCGCGCAGTTCCAAACGCATGCCCGTCCGCAGACGCACTCCCGTCCGCAGGCGGACGACAAGCACCGCTTCCTGACCTAGAGGGCGTGATTGCTGTCGTACCGTTATAGCGGTTTCCAAAAGTCGGCCAATTTGAAGCCGCAGGACGAACGCGTGCCTCCTCGGACGGCTCGGAGAGCCGTCCCTACCCCTAAGACGTTGATGCACAATCTGTTGGTAGCATTCTTACAGGTAGGGAC
>JBAZHO010000226.1:0-3980 GCA_041652375.1 Opitutales bacterium
CTGCGCTGCCAATAAAAAGCCCGGCCCCGAAGGGCCGGACTTGGAAAAGAGCCACTCTTTATCTATACGCTACTACTCCGCGACGGCCACCTTGGGCAGACTGGCCGGTATGTCCACCTCGTGCGTATGCTTGCGCTTGACAATCTCGATGCGGGAATGCCTGCGGATCTTGCGGTCCAGCTTATCCACCAGCAAGTCGATGGACTTGTACATGTCAACCGAGGCCACGGAGACGACCATATCGTTGCCTTTGATCTCGATCAGACCTCTTGCCACGTTTTGCTCATGGTCCGAACTGGATTTGTCGCACGTCAACTCTACGCGTATCCGAATGATGCCGCTTTCATGGCTGAACAGACGCGCAACCTTCGCAAGCACCGCCTCTCGGAGCGCTTCGGTCAGTTCAACGTTGTTGCCAGAGATGATTACATCATTCTTGCGATCTTTCATCTATCTATCCTTCTATTTGGGTTTGTGAGAAAGGGTATGATCCTGCATAGTGTACGACAATGAAGGACCTTTCAGGATTCCTTGAATCTTACAGCTTCGTCGTCATCACGGGCGGATCGTCCGGGATCGGGTATCAGTTCGTCAGACGCCTTCATGAGTTTAAGCGCGATTTAACCATTTTCAACCTGTCCAGAACAAAGCCTGAAGATCAGTGGGAAGGCATTCCGGTGGAACATCGGCAGACCGATCTTTCCTCCCCGGCGGAACTGGATGAAGCCATGCAATGGCTGCACTCCAAGTGCGCCTCGGCAAAGCCCGGCAAGATGCTGCTCATCAACAACAGCGGCTTCGGCAGCTACGGGCGCTTCCCGGCGCGGAGCATCGAGAGGCAGCTCGACATGGTGGAAGTCAACACTGCCGCCCCGGTCAACATCACCGGAAACCTGCTGCCGGAACTGAAGCGGCGCGGCGGAGGAATAATCAACATCAGCTCCCTCGCCGCCTGCCAGCCGACTCCTTACATGGCCACGTACGGCGCGACCAAGGCGTTCATACTCAACTGGAGCCTCGCCATCGGGCAGGAACTCAAGAACGACGCCATCCATGTTCTGGCCGTCTGCCCCGGCCCAACCAAGAGCCGATTTTTCCTCAACGCGGGTTTTGCCGTCCCGCCCGGCGGTTCCATTGCAGGCAGCGCCACTGCCGTCAGTGTTGTGGATTGTGCGCTTCAAGCGTTTTTTAGGGGAAAGAGCGTTGTAATACCCGGTTTGCGCAGCAAACTTGTCGCCTTCCTGACCGCCATTATGCCCCGTTCCCTGCAGGCTGTGGCGGCTGAATTCGCGCTTCGCAAGATGCGTCTTGAATCTTATCTCAAACACCAGTGATCGGTGACATTTCTCCATTCGGCAGCAAGAGCCCCCTCATTAAGCCCGAAGAGCTGATTACATGGTTAATCCATGAAGACGAACAGCTTCTGGTCTTCAACAAGCCCGGCTGGGTAGTCTGCCACCCATCCAAGAACGGCCCGTGGTCCAGCCTCGTCGGGGCCGTGCGCGAATACTACGGTTGCGACAAGATGCACCTTGTCGCAAGGCTGGACCGGGAGACCAGCGGCCTGACCCTTCTATGCCGCGACAAGCTCCGCGCCAGCGCCCTGCAACAGGCGTTCCAGCACCGTCAAGCGGAAAAGACCTACCTCGCGTTCATGGAGGGAGAGGTCGATGGAGTGCAGGAGGTCAGCCGGGCCCTCGAAGTCGATCCCGACAGCGCGGTGCACGTCAAACAGCGCGTTGCCGAAACCGGAGGCGGCGACAAGGCGCAGACCACTTTCATCCCCCTCGCCTACGGGGGCGGCTGCACGCTCTGCGAGGTGCACCCGCACACCGGGCGCAAGCACCAGATTCGCGCCCACGCCCTGTGGCTCGGCCACCCCATCGTGGCGGACAAGATCTACGGGCACGACGAGACCCTGTATCTCGAATTCGCCCAAAGCGGCATCACGCCCCGGCTGATGGACGCGCTCGCCATGCCCCGGCAGGCCCTGCATGCATGGAAGCTGGATATTGTCACGCCCGACATATCGCTCTCGTTTGAAGCGCCGCTGCCGGAAGACATGTTATTGTTCATGCGGGAAGTGATGGGGCTGGACGGCATTCCCGACAAACCCCTGCCCGCGCCCCAGCGGCGCAGGCGCAGAAGAACGGAGACGGCGGAACCGCAATGAGCGAAAACACCGAGGAACGCACGGACCGGGAGGAACGACTGGGCCAGCGAGGCGTGGTGATATGGCTCTACGGCCTCTCGGGAAGCGGCAAGAGCACTCTGGCCGCCGCGGTTGAGCGCAGGCTCGCCGCCGCAGGCTGCGTCACGCGCGTGCTCGATGGCGACGAAATTCGCAAAGGACTCAACAGCGACCTAGGTTACGACGACGAGGCCCGGCGGGAGAACATCCGCCGCGCTGCGGAAGTCGCCCGCCTGTTTCTGGACAGCGGCCTAGTCACCATCGCCGCCTTCATCTGCCCGAAACGGGAACTGCGCGAACTGGCCCGCCGCATCGTGGGCGAGGAAGACTTTGTGGAGATATTCCTCAAAGCATCCTTTGAAGCCTGCGCAAGGCGCGATGTGAAAGGCCTTTACGCAAAAGCCGAGCGCGGCGAAATCCCCGACTTCACGGGCAGGGATTCAGCCTTCGAGGAACCGGAACCGGTCTCAAGCGCGATAATTCTGGAGACCGAACGCCACGGCATAGCCCACTGCACGGACCGGATTACGGACGTTGTTCTGCCGCGCATAAGGCCCCGCGCAGCGCAATGACTTGCCCAGCCCCTGATTTTCTCTGAAGCCATTTGCCGTGCAGGCGGTTAACTCTTTGAGTAAGACCTTTTTCCGATGCCCTCCTACAACGTCAGCCATCTGGACTTCCTCGAAGCGGAGGCCGTGTTCGTCATCCGCGAGACGGCGGCCCAGTTCCGCAACCCGGTGCTCCTGTTTTCCGGCGGCAAGGATTCCATCGTTCTGACGCACCTTGCCTGCAAGGCGTTCCGGCCCGCCCGCCTGCCCTTCCCGCTCATGCATGTGGACACCGGGCACAACTTCCCCGAAACCCTGCGGTTCCGCGACACAATGGCCGAACGCATCGGCGCGAAGATGATCGTGGCCAGCGTTCAGGATAGCATCGACGCCGGACGCGCGCGCGAGGAGACGGGCGCGAACGCCAGCCGCAACCGGCTCCAGACCGTCACCCTGCTCGACGCGCTGGCCAAGTGGGGCTTCGACGCCGCGATGGGCGGCGCGCGCCGCGACGAGGAGAAGGCCCGCGCCAAGGAGCGTTTCTTCTCCCACCGCGACGAGTTCGGCCAGTGGGATCCGAAGAACCAGCGCCCGGAGCTGTGGAACCTTTTCAACGGGCGCATGAACCCCGGAGAGCATTTCCGCGTGTTCCCGCTGTCGAACTGGACGGAGTTGGACATATGGCAGTACATCCGCCGCGAATCCATAGACCTGCCCAGCCTCTACTACGCGCACACGCGGGAGGTCGTCGAGCGCAACGGCACGATTCTGGCCGTGTGCGAGTTCGTGCAGCCCCGCGAAGGGGAGACGGTCACGACCCGTTCGATCCGCTTCCGCACGATGGGCGACGCCCCGATAACGGGAGCCGTCGAAAGCCGCGCCGAGACGCTTGACGAGATAATTGCCGAGACCGCCGCCGCGCGAGTGACCGAGCGCGGGGCCAGAGCCGACGACCGCCGCAGCGACACCGCGATGGAAGACCGCAAGAAGGAGGGGTATTTCTGATGCAGACCGAAACACAGGAAATGGGCCTTCTGCGCTTCACCACGGCTGGAAGCGTTGACGACGGCAAATCGACGCTCATCGGTCGGCTGCTCTACGACTGCAAGGCCGTGTTCGAGGACCAGCTCTCGGCGCTGGAGCGGGCCAGCATGCTCAAGGGCGGCGAACGCATCGACCTTTCGCTACTTACCGACGGCCTGCGGGCGGAGCGCGAGCAGGGCATCACCATCGACGTCGCC
>JBAZHO010000227.1:0-3977 GCA_041652375.1 Opitutales bacterium
AACCGGTTCCGTCAGCCGCGCATATGGCGCTACGGGAATTCTCAGACGTTGATAGAAACCGCCATAATATCGCCGATGCACCTTGTGGTGCAAATGCGCTATTCGCGCCGTATCGCGCCGCCCTTGTGCGTTGTCAGCTCCAGCCAGGCTATGCTGCCAGCCAGCCAAGACCGACTCCTATGGCATAGCCCATCACAAGCGGACCCAACGTTGCTCCGATGCCCAGCGGCACGGAGATCAGGTAAAGCGTCAGCCCCTCGTGCGCGCAGCCCATAGCGACAAGGCCAAGCCCCGTGAGCAGGCAGCTTGCCATCACCACCGGGCCTGTGCCAAATCGGCTGGTCACCCTGCCGCTGATGAAACCGGACGCGCCGGAAAGCAAGGTCCCTACGATGATGATGGTTCCCGCAAGACCTATGGGAAGAGCCAGTTCAGGATACATTGCGGGCCACGCTATCCCGAAAGTGCCGTCGGGAAGCCCTAGGCTGACAAAGCCCAGATAAATCACCACGAGCAGAAACCCGGACATGTTGCGCATCCGCATGCGACTAGAGTGAATCAACAAAGCACACGGGATTGCAAGGCGGCAAACCTGCACGAGCAAGACTCGCATCACCGGGCCGGACCGCAACAAGGGTGCGGACCTGAAGCAACACGGGCCTGAATGTTGAAATGAATGTCTGAATTATTCTTGCCCAAAGCGTGTTTCGGGCATAAGCTCATTACTCACGCATACGAAAGCTTACGAATTTATTAATCACAAATGAAAATCGCCATTCCATTAACAAACGGAATTCTCAGCGCCCATTTTGGCCACTGCGAGCAGTTCGCCTTGGTCGAAATCGACAAAGATTCCAGACATGTCCTTGAGCAAACACTGGTGGTTCCGCCGCCGCATGAACCGGGGCTTTTGCCCCGCTGGCTCCACGATCTGGGTGTTCAAATGATTATAGCTGGCGGCATGGGTCGCCACGCATTGAATCTTTTCGCTGAAAACGGCATCGCCGTACACTCTGGCGCTGCGGGCGAAAGCACGGACAATCTGATTAAGGCGTTCCTTGACGAGACCTTGAGCAACGAAGCTCCGAGCTGTGGTCACGACCACGATGACGGCCACACCCATTGCGCATGAAACTGGCTATTACTACATCAGAACCCGGCGCAAACGCGGCGTTGGACAGTCATTTCGGCAGGGCACGCTATTTCCGCATCATAGATACGGAAACCGGCGAGCAGTCGGAGTTTGATAACGCCTCGGGTGTAAATGCCACGCAGGGCGCTGGCATTCAGGCGGCTCAAGCCTTGGCCCGCCTAGGCGTCGAGGTCGTGATTACGGGCAGCGTCGGCCCCAAGGCCATGAGCGCTCTGAAGGCGGCGGACATCCGCATATACTCGATGAGCGAAGGCACTTCAGATCAGGCCGCGAAGGCTTTCAGCGAAGGACTGCTTAAAGAGCTGGCCTAGGCTGACTTCAATATACTCATCTACAATAAGCAACGCTCCCCAGAACGGTCAAACAAGCGAGGTAGAAAAAATTATGGCACCGATGAACGATGGAACCGGCCCTGCCGGACAGGGTCCGCAGGCGGGCCGTGGAATGGGTCCTTGTGGCCGCGGTCAGCGCAATGGAGGCTGTGGCCGGGGAAACCAGATGCCCGGTCGTGGCATGGGCCGTGGACGTGGAATGGGCCGCGGCATGGGTCGCGGGCGCGGCATGGGCGGGCAAGCGCCTCAGATACAGAACAATCCCGATGGCAACACGCCCAGCGTATAAATACTACCAATTAGTCGCATGATTATTGCAATAGCCAGCGGCAAAGGCGGCACTGGCAAGACCACGGTGGCGACCAGTCTGGTGGCATGCCTCGCAGGCTGCGACCAGTCCGTCGCCTATGTTGACTGCGACGTCGAGGCTCCCAACGGGCATCTGTTCCTGCATCCGTCCATAACAAGCGAAACCGAGACCACGCGACTTGTTCCGCAGGTGGATCAGAACATGTGCATGCATTGCGAGGCATGCGTGGATAGCTGCCATTTCAACGCCATCGCCTGCCTTCCAAAGGGCACATTCGTGTACGAGGAACTGTGCCATAGCTGCGGGGCCTGCGCGCTGGCTTGTCCGGCGGGGGTGATCACGGAATTGCCCAGACCGATGGGCGTCATCAGAGTCGGCAACGCGGGAAAGGCGTCGTTCGTATCGGGGACTCTGAATGTCGGCGTTTCTGTCAGCACGTCTGTCGTACACGCGGCAAAAAGCGCGGTGCCGAAGGCGGATTGGACGCTTCTCGATGCCCCGCCCGGCACATCCTGCCCGATGATAGAAACCGTGAAGGGCTGCGATTACGTGTTGCTGGTCGCAGAGCCTACGCCGTTCGGCCTGCATGATCTGCGGCTGGCCATAGACGTGGCGAAGTCCATGAACCTCAAGTGCGGCGTAGTGGTCAACCGCGCCCAGACGGAAATGGCCGAAACCCGGGAGCTATGCCTTTGCGCAAATGTTCCAATTCTGGCGGAAATCCCCGACGACATCGCCGTTGCACAAGCGTATTCCCAAGGTCGTCTGGTCATTGATGCGGTTCCGGGATTAAGACAGATCTTTGAGGGTCTGGCCTTGCGGCTATCCGATGAAATACATCCGGCGGGCGACACTGCCGGGAAGTTGCGCAGTGCCTTGGCGGCAAAAACAGACACGATGCGCCCTACCCTTTTAAACAACTTGCGATCAAGCACATGAGATGAGTGACAATTCTTCAGTTTTCGAGCTGACAGTCCTGAGCGGCAAGGGCGGAACGGGAAAGACATCCGTGACCGCTTCTCTTGCCGCGCTGGCCAGTAATCCGATACTGGCCGACTGCGACGTGGACGCTTCAAATCTTGAGTTGGTCCTCGATCCGCAACTCCAAAGACGCGAGGATTTTACCGGCGGCATGCAGGCACGCATTGATCCCGGGCTTTGCGCGGCTTGCGGCAAGTGCAAGACGCTGTGTCGTTTTGATGCCATCCTCTTTGACGGTCCCGGAAACGCCAGAACAAGCCGCACTTACCGTGTGGACCCGCCCTCCTGCGAAGGCTGCGGCGTTTGCGCCACCTATTGCCCGAGGGATGCCATTTCGCTTGGCCCCGTCAAGGGAGGGGAATGGTTCATCTCGGACACCCGTTTCGGCCCTCTGGTGCACGCGCGCCTGCAACCCGGTCTGGGCAATTCAGGCAAACTTACGACGCTGGTTCGGGAACAGGCCCGCAAGATTGCGCAAAAGACAGGGCATAAATTCATACTTGTCGATGGTCCCCCCGGTGTGGGCTGCCCTGTGATTGCCAGCCTGACCGGAACGACTCGCATCCTTGCCGTAACGGAGCCGACGCCGTCGGGAGCGCACGATCTGGAACGCGTGCTGGAGCTGGCCGGACATTTTCAGATACCCGCATGGGTATGCGTAAACAAGTATGACTTGAACGCCGGGGTGACGGCACAAATCGAACAGCGGGCCGCTGAACTGGGTGCAACGATCGCAGGACGCATTCCATACGATAAATCGGTGACGGAGGCGCAACGCCAAGGTCGTCCGGTTGTCGAGCTTGAAGCAAGTCCTGCGGGACAGGCCATCGTTCAGTTATGGAAAACACTGTTGCCACATCTGCCCGAACAGTCCTCCATCTGATAGCATCGCCGAGGTCACGGCCTCTCCGTTCCATCGGCCATCGACGAAAACATATCCCCTTTCCGTTTCACAACAATCCAAACCCAAACGACATATATGATCACCATACCTGAAGCCGTGATATCCGCATGGGCAGAGCGAAAAGGCCCTGTCGTGCTCGCTACTGTTGACTCCGCCGGCGTGCCAAACGCCATTTATGTAACATGCGTCCGGGAATACGACGGGAATTCCATTGTCATTGCCGACAACTATTTCAACAAGACGCGTGCCAACATTCAGGCAGGCAGCAGCGGATCGATTCTATTCATCACCAATGCA
>JBAZHO010000228.1:0-3972 GCA_041652375.1 Opitutales bacterium
GAACTTCTCCGACCACGGCGCGAACCGCCTCGGCGCATCCGCGCTGATGCAGGGCCTTGCCGACGGTTACTTCGTCATTCCATACACCCTCGGCGGTTATCTGGCCGGTCTGCCGCTTTCCGAGGCGGGCAAGGTCGATCCCGAAGGCCCGGCCTTCAAGGAAGCCCTTGAAGCCGTCAACGAGCGCACCAGCCGCCTGCTTTCCATCAAGGGCAAGCGCAGCCCGCGCAGCCTGCATCAGGAACTGGGCAAGATCATGTGGGACGCCTGCGGAATGGCGCGCGAGGAAAAGGTCCTCAAGGCCGCCATCGAAGCGATCCCGCAGTTGCGCGAACAGTTCTGGAACGACGTGAACGTGGTGGGCGAGGGCGAGGACCTGAATCAGGAACTCGAACGCGCGGGCCGCGTGGCAGACTTCCTTGAGTTCGGCGAACTGATGTGCCGCGACGCCCTCGACCGCGAGGAATCCTGCGGCTGTCACCTGCGCGCGGAGCACCAGTACCCCGACGGCGAGGCCAAGCGCGACGACGCGAACTTCACCAACGTTTCCGTATGGGAGCACATGGGCGACGGCATCGCGCCGGAAAAGACCGTCGAGCCTCTCGTTTACGAGAACGTCCATCTGGCCGTCCGCAGCTACAAGTAAGCCGCAGGCACACAATTCCCAGACCTTACACTTACTAAAATCTTTACGAAAATGAGCCACGAAGGCCGCAACTACACCCTCCGCATCTGGCGGCAGAAGAACCGCACCAGCCCCGGCAAGCTGGTGGACTACAAGGTGACGGATATTTCCCCCGGCTCCTCGTTCCTCGAAATGCTCGACATGCTCAACGAGCAGCTCGTCGAGCGCGGCGAGGACGTCATCGCCTTCGACAACGACTGCCGCGAAGGCATCTGCGGCATGTGCTCGCTCACCATCGACGGCATTCCGCACGGACCCGAGCGCCGCACGACCGTCTGCCAGTTGCACATGCGCAAGTTCGCCGACGGAGCCGTGATCACCATCGAGCCGTTCCGCGCGAAGCCCTTCCCGATCGTCAAGGATCTGGTCGTGGACCGCACGGCGTTCGACCGCATCATTCAGGCGGGCGGCTTCGTCAGCATCCGCACCGGCGGCGTGCCCGACGCCAACATCATCGCCATCGGCAAACAGACCGCCGACGTGGCAATGGACGCTGCCTCCTGCATCGGCTGCGGTGCCTGCGTCGCGGCGTGCAAGAACTCCAGCGCAATGCTCTTCACCAGCGCCAAGGCCAGCCAGCTCAACCGCCTGCCGCAGGGCAAGCCCGAGAAGGACCGCCGCACGCTGCTCATGATCAACCAGATGGACGTTGAAGGCTTCGGAAGCTGCACCAACTACGGCGAATGTCAGGCCGCATGCCCCAAGGGCATCACGCTGGACCACATCGCCCGGATGCACCGCGACTACGCCGTCGCCAGCTTCAAGAACGTCTTCGGCAAGGTCCTGTAATTTTGTGGTCCGAAACCGTTAAATATCAGTCGTAATGTTAGGCAGGTCCCGGGCAACCGGGGCCTGTTTGTTTTCAGGAAAAGAGCGATTGCCGGAAGTATCCCGAAATATCGGAAGAAGTTTTCTTATAGTAGTTCACATTGACTTGTGGACACTTCTGGCAGCGCTGAAGGCGCGGCATGAGTATTTTCCCCAAGCGCTGCAAGCGCGGCCCTCTGGCCTGTAATGCGGAAAAAGTGACGCGCTTGCAGTGCTCCAGAATGGATTTTTTATATCGTTTACCCGGGGTTTGCTTCGCTCTACCCCGGGCTATCTCATGTCGCGCCGTTGGCGCTATGGGGGAATGTCCACATGTTGATCGAAACCACTATAACCGCAGAAAACGCTCTCCAGAAGCTGGAAGAGCGTTTTCCGTAGCGGAAGACCGCAGCCTCAAACCTGTTTCGCCTAGAACGCCCAAGTAAACCCGGTTTTGGCGTAGAACAGGGAGCTGGAATCGAATTCGATGCGCGGACCTCCCGGAGTATCCTGTTCGAAGGACGTTGTGGCCTGATACTCCACGCTGCCGAACGCGGTCACGTTGCGGTTGATGCGGTAGTGCGCGCCAAGATCAGCCCAGCCTCCGAAAAGGAAGGTCTTCTTGTGGTCGATGCCCGAATCATTCACAGAGATGGAGCCGCTCTCGAAGGGCGCGGTGAAAGTCTCCGCCCAGCGGAAGTTGCTGGAGGCAAGAACCGCCACAAGGCCGCCGCCCGCGCGCAGATTGATGCGGCGCGTCAGGCTCATGTTGTAAACCCCGCCCAAACGCAGGTTCAGATACGAGGCCTTGACGTCCCATGCGCCGGAGGCAGTGCCTTCGCCAATCGCGTATTCACCCAGATGGATCGGGTCCAGACTCAGGTAAACTTCGGGCTGGCCGGGCGAAAATACCCTTGGCCGCATGTAACTGCCGGAGAAACCGTCGAGCGCGTCGATGTTTTCGCCCTTGTACAGGTCGGCCCTGCCGATTATGTCCACGTCCCATGACGTCGATCTTGCCATGCTGAAGCCGGTCAGGCTCAGAGAGGCCAGAAAACCGAACTTGCGGGCGCGGGTCATGTAGCGGACGTACTGCAACTCGGTCCCGAAGTCGTTGCCCGAATCGCCTTCCTCGACGAAGATTCCGTCCTTTGCAACGGCTCTGGCGGCGGAAGCCTTGACGTATTCGCCGTTGAATGCGGGATTGCCGCTTGCGTCCGTTATCTGCTCGATGCCTTGGAAGGCAAAGTAATATGTCTTCCCGTCGGCGGCTGTGCTGGCGCTGTCGTCCGGTGCGACGAAGGCGTCGTTGTAAACGCCGTCCTGATTGAATTGCCCGGCTATGTTGCCTAGATTGCCAAACGACACCGTGGCGGGAGAGAGCATGCTGAAGCCGACGGAAAACTCGTTTTTGAGCTCCGGCGGCTTGCGCAGGGTATAACGTTGCGCATTTGCCTGAGAGGCAAAAAGAAACAGGGAGCAGGCTCCCGTGACGAAGAGACGATTCATCGACGTCAAGCCATTGCCCAGATGGGCGGCTCTGTCAAACTTGTTCATTGTTGGCGGGCTTCTTTAAGGAGAGTATGTGCCGGGGCGCGATCGCGCAGGGCCATTCCCGGGGTGGGCGCATGGGCGCAGGAGAGTCTGTCTTGACCGAATCCAGACTCTGAAACGCAAAACGCCCTCATGTTCCGTTCTCATATGCGAAAGCTGCCGCCGAAACGGTTTGAACTATGCGATAATTCAGACAGCCTCTCCAAAGGCTTTCACCATGCCCAAACGCCCATCGACTGACATCGCAGATCCCTGGATTGCATGACTCCCGAAATCGTATTCGTACTGGGGCTGCTGTTTGTGGCCATCACGCTGTTCGTGATGGAGCGCATCCCGCCCGACCACACCGCGTTCCTCGTGATGAGCGCGCTTCTGCTGGCCGGTTCCCTGCCCTTTCGCGGCTCCCTGCCCGGGCCCGACAAGCTGCTGGGAGTGTTTGGCAACCCGGCCCCGGTGACGATCGGCGCGATGTTCATCATCAGCGCGGCACTTGAGGCTTCCGGCGCTCTGGCGGGCCTAGCGTCCGTGCTGCGTCGGGTTTCAAAGCTGGGCCTCGGTCCGGTGCTCTTCCTGATGACCCTTTGCGTGGGCGGCATATCCGCCTTCATGAACAACACGCCCGTGGTCGTGATCTTCGTGCCCGTGATGCTGGCCCTAGCGCGGGAGATGGAGGTTCCGGCCTCCAAACTGCTCATCCCCCTGTCCTACGCATCCATATTCGGGGGCACTTGCACGCTGATGGGAACCAGCACGAACATACTTTCCAGCGAGATAATGCGCAAAAGCGGCATGGAGCCGATGCATGTTCGAACTGACCTGGGTCGGCCTGCCCCTGCTCCTAGTGGGCGCGCTGTTCATGTCCACCATAGGGCACCGCCTGCTGCCCCGGCGCGACACGCTCACGTCCATGCTCTCCGACGAGGAGC
>JBAZHO010000229.1:0-3969 GCA_041652375.1 Opitutales bacterium
AGGTGCTCGCGCAGGCGGAGGCAGTCGAGAAGATCGCCGCCAAATACGCGCAGTGCAACGACTTCCTTTTCCTCGGGCGTTTGGATATGTTCCCCGTCGCGCTGGAAGGGGCGCTCAAGCTTAAGGAGATTTCCTACATACACGCGGAAGGCTACCCGGCTGCGGAGATGAAGCACGGCCCGATTGCCCTGATATGCCCGGAATGCCCCACCGTGGCCATCGCCATGCAGGGCGAGATGTTCCGCAAGTGCGTGTCCAGCGTGCAGGAAGTAAGGGCGCGCAAGGGTCCCGTGATCGTCATTACGGACTGCCCGGAAGAGTTCACGGACGGGCTGGTTGACGACATGATAGTCATCCCCAAGACGCACGAGTGCATCCTGCCGATTCTTGTCACCATGCCGCTTCAGCTTCTGAGCTATTACATAGCCGTGGCGCGCGGGTGCGACGTGGACAAGCCGCGCAACCTAGCCAAGAGCGTGACCGTGGAGTAGGCGCGCCGGAGCGGCAAATACCGGTTGCGGAGCAATACTAGTGTGGTGTTAGCGAAATTCACTGACATCCCCGAGCCTCCAAACGGACGGCTGGGGACAGCCGTCCCTACCTTAAGGATGCGTAAGTCGTTCATCATCCGTTGGTAGGGACGCCTCTCCGAGGCGTCAGCGTTGCGCTGGCATACTTCCATAGAGTTGCCTAACACCACACTAGACCTGCACTTCTTCCGGCTTGAAGAAGCGCTTGATTTCGACTTCCGCTGCTTCGACGCCGTCGGAGGCGTGCACTATGTTGTGCATCTTGTCCGTGCCCCAGTCGCCCCGGATCGAGCCTGCGGGCGCTTCGGCGGAGTTTGTCGGGCCGACGAGGTTGCGCACGCGGGCCACCACGCCAGCGCCTTTGAGCACCATCGCGATGACGGGCTTGGAGGCCATGAAGCTCTCGATCTCCGGGAAGAAGGGCTTGCTGGCGATATGGGCGTAGTGTTCGCGCAGTATGGCGGAGTCGAGCTGCATCATCTTGCAGGCCACGATCTCGAACCCGGCCTGTTCGAAGCGGCTGATGGTCGCTCCGACTTTGCGGGTGGTGAATGCGTCGGGTTTATAAATTATAAGGGTGCGTTCCATGATCATTGAGGATTTGCCAGCATCGCGCGGCAAAGCCAAGCGAATTGCGACGCAAAATGTCTTGCGCAGGCCCGAATTTCCGGGCGCGCGGCGGAGTCCCGGCCCCTGTCCGCAAGAGGGCTAACGCTGTGGTAAATAGGCGTATCCGCAGGTGTAAACAAATTGTAAAACAGGAGTTTCCAGACCTGTTTGGCTCAAGCCCAAGTACCTAGTGCCGATATAGATAGTGTCAGGAGAAAGACCGGCAGAGCAGCCGGGGGAGAGAGCCCCTCGGAGGCCCGGTCCAGACTCCAACAGGCTTGGAAAGCGTTCGTTAAGGGTTGGTCAAGTGGTTGAGAAGGCCGCAGCAGGGTGCTGCGGCCTTCCGCTTTTTGTGGGGCAGCCTTTGCATGGACAAGTTCGTCAAGTGCCCGGATGGCTTGTTGCAATTCTCCGTTTGACGTGTTAACACCTGATCAACAGTCATCAGCGCACACTTGCAGCGATGACTGTCTTTCGTACCGTAGAAAAAACGGAATATGGATATTGCAATCGTTACTGGTGCGGGTTCCGGCCTTGGATTGGCCATTACGCGCAAACTTATCGAACTGGGACTGCGCGTTTACGGCCTTGGCGGCCAATACGGGGATGTCCGCTTCGACCACGAATACTTTGTGCCCTTGCCCTGCAACATGGCCGACATCGTCGAGGTGCGCGCCAAGGTCGCCGAGATTATCAAGAGGGAGGGGGACAACATTTTCGTTCTGGTCAACAACGCCAAGCTCTACCACCAC
This sequence comes from Opitutales bacterium, assembly GCA_041652375.1. Taxonomy (GTDB): domain Bacteria; phylum Verrucomicrobiota; class Verrucomicrobiia; order Opitutales; family Oceanipulchritudinaceae; genus Verruco-01. The sequence continues at coordinate 1,892 of JBAZHO010000229.1, forward strand.
AAGGGGCTTGACGAGATCGGGGACGACGAGATCGAGTCGGTGCTGAAGGTCAACCTTCTGTGCCCGATCATCATCACCAAGATGGCGCTGCCCTCGCTGGTGCGCCTTGGCGGCTTCGTGATCAACATCGTCGCCAACACTGCCGAGAACGCGCGCGGAGGCGCGATCGGCGCCGCCACGGCTGGCGGACTGCGCTGGATGGGCGAGGCCCTCTTCGAGCAGCTCCGCGAGGACGGCGTGAAGGTGTCCAACGTCTTCCCGCAGACCAACAGGTGGCGTCCGGACGGCAGCGTGCCCGCCCAGCAGCGCCCGCAGAGCACGATCGATCTGGACGCCGTGGCCGAGGCCGTCGGCTCCATAGTCCTGAACCGCTTTAACAACGTGGTGACGGATCTTGTAATCCGTCCGCAGAGACTGGCCGAAAAGCCCGTCCCGCCGCCTTTCAACGTTCCCTATCCCAAGCCACAGCCCCTGCCCAAGACCTCGCCGCGCGAGGAGGAAAAGCACATGACGCTGGCCGAGACCCGCGCCGAAATCCGCCGCCACGAGAACGAAGTTGTCCGTCAGTTGCGCGAGAGCGAGGAAGCCGATCTTGACGACGACAACGACGATGAAGTCGAAGAGGATGTTGAGGAGAATGTTGAAGAGAACGAGAATCTCGACCGCATAGAGCGTCTGGACGAGCCAGAAGAAGGGGTTTTCGCTTCCAACGCCCCTGCGGACGACGATGAAGAGGACGACGACGAGGATGAGCCCGAGGAAGCTGCCGAGGGCGGCACCCCGGAAGTTGCTGAAGGCCAGCCTTCAAACGGTGGCCAGCAGCAGAACGGACAGGCGCTGAACGGAGACCGCACCGGTCGCCGCCGCCGTCGCGGACGCAGAGGCGGACGCAACCGCGACAACCGCGACCCCCGCGATCTGCCGCCCCTCCAGCAGGGCGTCCGTCCCGAAGGCCAGACCGAGCAGCCGCGCCGCGAACAGCAGCCAAGGGGCGAGCGTCCCGAAGGCCGCCGCCCGGAAGGGGAGCGCCCCGAGCAGCCGCGCCGTCCCGAAGGTCAGGCCGAGCAGCCGCGCCGCGAACAGCAGCAGCCAGTCCATCCCCGCAGAGAATTTCGCTCGGAGCGCGATGCGCGCTTCGAACGCGACACCCGTCCGATCCGTCAGGATCGTGACCAGCGCGACCAGCGTTCCGATCCCCGCGATCAACGTTCCGATCCCCGCGATCAACGTTCCGACCCCCGCGATCAACGTTCCGATCCCCGCGATCAGAGGTCCGAGCGTCGTGAACCGCTTCAGGACAGGCCGGACGAGCGCAGGCAGCCCGCCGTCGCCGCCCAGCCAAGTCCGCAACAGGTTCCCGCCGCCGCTCCGGCGGCTGCGCGTCCCGTTGCGGACGATGAATCCGGCGAAGCGAAGAGCGGTCAAGGCTCCCCGTCTTCCCGCCGTCGCAACAGGCGCAACCGCAAGCCTTCGAGCCTGCCCGGCGAAGCGATCAAACCCGCGTCCGCAGCCCCGGTTCCCGCAAGCGTAAGGGCGGAACCCGCGCCCGTCGCAAAGCCCGCAGCTATGCCCAAGGAAGCGCTTGCTGAAAAGCCTGCTCCAGCCCCCGCAGCCAAGCCCGCAACGGCCAAGGCGGAGCCAGCGACAACCCCCGTGGCGGTGGAAAAGCCGAAGCGTGTGCGCAAAAGCCCGGCCCCAAGAGCAAGCAAGGCTGTCAAGGCCGCAGCCGAAAAGCCCGCCGTGGCAGCAGACGCAGCCGAAAAGCCAGCAGCCGTAAAGAAGCCGCGCAAGGCCGCTGTAAAGAAGCCCGCCGCAAAGGCCGCAACCGCGAAGGCCAAAAAGCCCGCCAAGGCCAAGGCCGAGACGCCCGCCCCCGCAGCGGAATAGTTCCAGCACGTCAGGGTGATATGATTTCAAGGGTGTTGCCGCAAGGCAGCGCCCTTTTTTGTCGCAGGTGCAGGCCGACCTCTACGAATTTATAGCGATTCTCAATAATCCGCCGAAAAACAAATCAGATTTTCATCCACAGATAAGCAGGGATTTGCACAGATATAGCGATTTACAAAAGAAACCCCCCA
>JBAZHO010000230.1:0-3941 GCA_041652375.1 Opitutales bacterium
AAGCGGGACAAAAGCACTGACTGGGCACGGACTTTCTCTGGCAGGCGCCATGGAAACGGCGTTCTGCGCACTGGCGATGAAAAGGGGCTTCACACCCGGCTGTGCCCACCTGCGCACCCCATGCAAGGAAGCTGAAAACCTCAATCTGCCGACAAAAAGCACCGACACCACACCGGGCTACATTTTAAAGAACAACTCCGGCTTTGGGGGCAGCAACGTGAGCCTTGTCCTGCAGACAGTATAAGCGGTCACAAAACGCACAAAACGGTCATATTGCCCAATGGGCTGGCCTCGCAGTCTCGACAAATAGCGAAGGCGCTGCAAATATCCCCATCCTGCTCAGCGCCTGCGCCCCCTCCGTCACGCTGATCCAGATATACTCTTGGCGGTGCCGCCGGGCTTGTGCTTACAAGCAATTAATTACTCATCTATTGCGATGACTGACGAACAACTGAAGCAAGAGATTAAAGAACTGATCGTGGAAACGCTCGAACTGGATGACATCAGCGCAGAAGACATTTCTGACGAGCAAGCACTCATGGATTCCGACCTTGGGCTGGACTCCATCGACGCGCTGGAACTGGTGGTGCAGATCGAGAAGAAATTCGGCATCAAGCTTGAAAACAGCGAGGACGCCAAAACCGCTCTCAGAAGCGTAAACTCGATGGTGGAACAGATTCGCAAGCACAACAGCGCAATCTAGCACTCCACCACCCCATGCCGGCCACGCAACTCGATATGAGTTTTCAGAACGACATCCGCATTCTGAGCTTCGACTGCGTAACGCCCTTTGGCAACAGCGCGGCAACGCACAAGGCCCTTGTCGAAGGCCGCAGCAACGTGGCCCAATACCCTGTGACAGGGAATGACGGAGGGCAGGAAGTGCCCCTGTCGCTGTTCGATCATATGCACGCGGAACTACCCCCGCGCTGGTTCCCAACAGTAACGAACATGCTCGCCCCGGTATCCGGATCCGAATGGGGACGGGTTGACACGCCCATCTTTGTGTCCAGCAGCAACTTCGGCGTGGACTCCCTCTATTACCTCCGCCGCGATGGGCGCAGCGAACAGCAACCCTACGCAGTGCCGCACAGTTCGGTGGAACAGATACGCCGCGCCTGCGGATGGGGCCGCAACGTATCGCTTTACTCACACGCCTGCGTCTCTGCGCACATAGCTATCCTCGCCGCGAGCATGGCCCTTATGTGCGGAGCAAAGCGCGCGCTAGTGCTTAGCTACGACTTCATTAGCCCCTTTGTTACAGGAGGCTTCAGCGCGCTAAAAATCCTCAACGGACAGCTTCCGCGCCCCTTTCACCGTGCCGAAACCGGCTCCATTGCCCTTGGCGAAGGCGCGGCATATGCTATACTATCCCTCGAAGGGAAAGGTCCGCGCATCAGTGCGCAGTCCACATGGAACGAAATGTTTCACTTTACCGCCAACGAACCGGAAGGAAGCGGGTTCGCCAAGCTGCTGGAACCCATTCTGCCCGCGTTAAGGGACAGTCGCATATGGCTCAAGGGCCACGGAACGGGCACTGTTGATGCTGGTCGAATCGAAGCCGAAAGCTTGGCAAAAGCCTTCCCTGAGGCCCCGCTGACCGGCTGGAAGGGAGCCATCGGCCACACCCTTGGCAGTTGCGGCCTCATAGAACTGGCAATAGCCCTGCGCTCCATTGAAAGCGGAACCGCCCCCGGCTCCGTCGGTAGCGAAGCGCCCACCTTCACGCCCAACGTGGCCCTCGCCCCCTTCTCCACAAGCTGCTATGATGCAGCACTGATCCTGAGCAACGCCTTTGGCGGAGCCCACGCAACCATGTGCATACGCAATGATTAGCTGCCACATCAGCAAAGTCGCAACCATTGCCCCGCGCCGCGGCCCAATCAGCGCGGGCCTCAAAGCGCAACTGGCAGAGGGCCTTCCGCGCGCGGCGGTGCGCCGCTTCAGCGATTGCGGCCTTATGACGCACGCCCTACTACACCAGCTCGGGCTTGGCGAGAGCGAGCCACTCATCAGCGCGTCCTCCTTCGCCGAATCCTGCTCGCTGGAGGAATTCATCGACAGCTTCCCCACCCCAAGCCCGGCCCGCTTTCAACGCTCGGTCCACCCCAGCGCGGTGCAGCAGGCTCGCGTGAGCAACGCAGAGCCGCTGCGCACGTACATCCCGATGGCCGGTCTGGACGGTCTGGCTATAACAGCGATCCGATGCGCCCTATCCATGGACGAGGACAGCGTTGTGCTCATCGGCGTGGAAGAATGCGGCACATGGGCCATTGACGTAGAGGCCGCGAGCGACACCGCCTTTGCCTTCGCAATCAGACTGTCTCGCGCAGTTTCGCAGAACGATAGCATGGGAACCATAAGCTGGGACTCTGATGCGGACGGCTCAGAAACGGACTGCAGCCTGCCCACCTTGTTCAAGCACCTGCACGAGCACACGCCGCTTCACATGTCCCACCCGGACATGGGCAGCATAACCCTTCGCTGGAACAACTAGGACGATGACAAAGCGGCGCAACCCGGGACCAGTCGGTGGATATCACCTGTTGATATTCTTCCACCACATCTTGCCGCGCCCCATTTTCTACGCTCTTGTGAACATTGGCGCGCTGATCGCCATGCTCTGCATGAAGCGGCAGCGCGAGGCCTCATTCGAATACTTGCGAACGATAACAGGCCGCGAACCCACATGGCGGGACCAGTGGAAGCACTTCGCAAGCTTTGCCCAGAGCCTCATTACGCGCCTGATTGCGGGCAAGCAGAAGAACGTCCGCCTGATACACCCCTCCGGTCACGGCGACCAGTTCATGGAACTTGTGCGCTCCGGCGCGCAGGTGCTCTACGGGACCTTCCACATAGGCTGTCCTGACCTTCTAGGCTTCAGCTTGGCCGATGGTTACTGCCCTATCTCGATGATACGCCTCAAGGTGGGAAACTCCCACGATGTGGAACGTTTCACGCGCCACTACAAGGGCCTTGGCCTGAACCTGATCTGGGTCAATAATCCGCAGGATGTAATATTCGGCATCAATGCAGCCATCCGGCGCAAGGACTCCATTGCCATGCAGTGTGACCGCGTGGATTACTCGTCCCGCAACGAGAGCTTCCTGTTCATAGGAGCCCGCCGCATATTCCCTTTCACCATATACCATCTAAGCGCCATTTACCGCCTCCCGGTAGCCTTCTGCGTCTCTTTCAACACGCCCGAAGGGATCGTCACGCACGCGCCAGCCCCCTTTCACCCGGAAGGGACAAAGAAAGAAGTTCTGCGCAAAGGCAAGAAACACTTCCAGCAGGTGCTGCGCGAAGTGGAAACACTGCTCACGGACTACCCCTACCAGTGGTTCAACTTCGACTGTCTAAATCCTATATCCTCCGATGAATATGAGCTCGAAGAGCAACACGATGCCCATGCAGAATAAGGCAGAAAGTCCGCCAGGAATCCGAGACCGACTCATTTTCCACTTTAGCATAGGCATATTCGGCATCGGGGCTTTGCTAACCAACCTTGGATTCTGGATATTATCCTTGCTTGTGGGTGGGAAGCCCGGCCCGCGTGTTGAATCGCTGTCCCGCCACATACTTTTTCGCCTGCTGCGCCTTTGGATATGGTATCTGGATCATACTGGTGCGATGAAATTGCTCTGGCCGGACATGGACAGGATGCGGCAGATGAAAGGCCACGTCATTGTGGCCAACCACCCGACCATTCTGGACATCTGCTGGGTATTGGCCTCATCGCCTGATGTGATCTGCATGTTCAAATCTGAAATCAACAGAAACAGCTTTCTGAACGCCAGCGCACGCATGGCGGGCTACATAAGTAACGACACGGGTATGGACGGGCTGCACAAGGCGGTCGATAAACTCAAGCTTGGTGCGATTCTTGTCGTATTTCCTGAAGGAACGCGCACTCGTAATCAGCCGATGAACCCGCTTAA
>JBAZHO010000231.1:0-3922 GCA_041652375.1 Opitutales bacterium
CGTGTGCTCTTCCGATCTGAAGAGTTGTGAGAGGTGGAAGTTGGAATAGTCGTGCGGAGCGCTGCCGTTCTGCCGAGCGCGAGTACAGGGTTTCAAGCGATCGGCATTACAATCTTGGCTTTCGGGTGGTGGTAAGGGAGAAAAATTAGGGGGCAGGACGCGTATCCGAACAATCAGAGTGTTTGATCTCTTGGTTGTTGTGAATATCATGTTTGTCATTCCATGACCTCGCCCTCCACACCCGTTCTCGTTCTTGGGATGCACCGCAGCGGAACCTCGTATCTGGCCAGCGTTCTGGCGGCCATTGGCGTTGGCATGGGGGAGCATCTGCTGGCCGCCGACGCGGGCAATCCGCGCGGTTACTTCGAGGATGTGTCCGTGCTGGCTTTTCACAAGAAGCTGCTGGCCCGTCGCGCCGGTGTCAGTCAGACGCTGGCGGACTTTCTGCCCGGCGCGGACTTCGACCCGGCGTGGAGCGCGGACGAATCCGCAGAGGCCGATGCCTTGCTTGCGAAGTTGGCCCGCGAGGGTTTCTGGGGATGGAAGGAGCCGCGCAGTTGTCTGTTCCTCGCGCAGTGGCTCGACCGGATGCCCGCAACCCGTTGCGTGGCCGTGTTCCGGCATCCGCTGGAGGTGTTTTACTCTTTTCTGAAGCGGGGGGACTGGAGCGCCTTGTTCGCGCCGGAGTCCATTTTCGAGGCTTGCGCAGTTTACAACGAGGCCATCCTCGCGGCTCGTGAAAAGTCGCCGGGGCGTTTCCTTGTGCTGGATGCCGGGGTGGCGTTTGCCGACGGCCCGTCGCTGGCAGCGTCCGTGGCGGCTTTTCTGGGCATGGAGCTTGCGCAGGATTTGAAGCTGCCGGAGTTCGCGGCGGCGGAATTCTCCAGCCTCGGCGTGCTTCAGGAGCAGCACGAGCTGATGGCCGTCGCGTATCCCGGCGCTGCCTCCACGTACGAGCGCATGCAGGAAGCGGCCCTGAAGGCGGCGGACTTTTCCTCGGACACCGCCCGCGCGCCCCTGCCGCCCGCGCTGATGGAGCAGATCGTCGCCGCCATCGAGGCGGAGAAGGAGGCTAACGATATGGAATCGAACCGCGCCAGCGCGGGGCAGTCCATGGTGAACGCCTTTTGCATGAACGTCCCGGCTGGGCATCTGCGCGAACTGCGGGACCGCATCGCGGCGGACGTCGAGCGCAAGCACGCGAAGGTGTCCGTCGAGCGGGACGAGTACATCGCCAATTTCGACAAGTACAAGGCCCTTTACGACGAGTTTTTCCCGCTCTACGAGAACTACTTCAAAGCTTGGCGGGAGACGGAGCGCACCCTGAAGGAAACGCGCGAATGGATTGACCGCGACCTCATGCCCAAGATCGAACGCTGGCGGGCGCAGATGAAGGCGCTCGGCATTCCGTTCGAGGAGTAGGGCTGCGCTTGTAATAATGATTCGCAGTGATTTATCCGATTGACCGGGCAAGGCCGCTCATTCAGCCTTAGCGTCAGGACGACGACATGAAAGCATACACGGTACAACCTGTCTTCGATTCGGATCATGCAATGCAGATAATGGCGGACTCGGATCTCGACGCCGCAGCCAAATATCTGACCAACCGGCCAGTGGCCAAGGATATCATCGTATCCGGCGGCGGGGCGGGTGAGCGCGTTGTCAAGCTGGCGGATATACTGACGGCCTATCCCGATCTTGACGCCCTGATAAAGTCCGCGAAAACAAAGGCCGCGCCCGCTGCGGATGCCGATGAGGTCTGGGCCAAGGCGGACGACGCAAAGTACGCGAAGATTGGTGGCTGGTTATGGGGCGTCGCGTTTTCCCTCGTGGTATCCATCATTGTGAACATCAGTGCGGCTATGGATTCCTGGGCTATGCTGCACGATGAAAACATGGAGAACGCCGAAAGCATGTATCCCGGTCTGACGAACCTTTGCATTTTCGAATTCGCAGTCAACATAGCGTTCGTTCTGGCCTGTATCGTTGTAACTTACATGTTCTTCAGGCGGAAGAGAATCACGAGGGTGCTCGTGATATTGCTATACGTGGCCGCCATTGCGACGATCGTTGTCGATACCGTTTGGGCCAATAACCTTGTTGGCGATTCGGCGGCGCTGGATATGTCCGAGGCGGTCAAGTCCATGATTCTGCAAGTGGTCGTGATCTGCTATTTCGCGGTATCCAAACGCGTGAAGAAGACTTTCGTTGTGGATTGACGGGCCTCGCGCGCCCTGTTTTCCGCCTGTTAAGTCAGGAGCGACAGTTCAAAGGACCATTCACATGCTTCGTTGCTGGCCGTGGGCAGGCCCTCGGTCGCCTATGTCGAGAAATTCAAAATCATGAAGACACTCCCATGTTTCGCGGCGGCGCTTGCGCTGTCGCTGTCTGTTCCCAGTCACGCTGCGGCACCGGACGCCGTCCCCGCACCGGCGGAAGCCAGACCGGCGACTTTCAACGTCGGCGGCGAGGCATTCTTCTTTCCAGCCCCGTCCGACGCGTATTCCGAAGTCGGATACGACAACAGGGAATTCATGGAACTGTGGGTTCCGGGCAGCAACCGCCTCATTTCCGCATACGTTCTGAACGGCAGCATGGCCGAGCTTACCAGTCGCTCCCCCGATCTGAGAATGGACAGTTACGGGATGGTGCAGATTGCCCGCGGTCTGGAAATGATGCAATGCAGCAATTCGGACTTCCTCGAAGTCATGTCCGAGACGAAGAAGATCATGGACGACTCGCTCGACGAGATCGTTGGCGACGCCAACAACGAGCTGAAAGACCGCATGAAGACGATCAGCAACGTCAAGGTAAGCGTCAACCAGACCGTCAATCTGGGCACGCTGTTCGAAGGCGAAGACAAATACGGATTCGGGATTATGTGCGCCGTGAACGCCGGGGATGAAACGATCCGCATGCTCATCGGCTGCGCGATTTTACGTGTCAGGGAAAAGCTGCTGTATGTGTATTTTTCTGAGCGCTACAAGAACGAAGACACTGCCGTGGAAGTAAAGAACGTCCTGTCGGCATGGTCGGACAAGATAATCGAAGCCAACAAGTGACCCAATAGTTTCTTAGAGTGGGTTCGATCAATATGTGGACATTCTGGAGCGCTGCAAGCGCGGCCCTCTTTCCGCATTACAGGCCAGAAGGCCGCGCCTGCATTGGGGAAAATACTATTGTTTGTATTTCATACCTAGGGTTTGCCCTAAAAGGGCTGCACCATAGGCTATCTCATGCCGCGCCTTCAGCGCTGCCAGAAGTGTCCACAAGTCAAATGGAACTACTATAAGAGATAACAACTTATGTTATTTTGTCTGCGAAAATCAGCGTTTATCTGCGGTTAAATTATCGGATTCTGGTTTTTCGGCTGACTTTTGAAAAACGCCATATCGGCCCCTTTTTGACGCGAGGCATCCCGGCAGAGACGACTGCCGTCCTTGTCAGGCCTTGGGCAGGAACAAATCCACCTGAAGGCCGCCGCCCGGCGTGTCCTCCATGCTGCAACGTCCGCCCATCCCTTTGGCCAGCTCCGCCAGCACTCTTGCGTCAGGAAAGCTCCTGCGCGGCAGCGCGGCGGGCGTCTGCCCCGCCAAAGAGTTGCTGAACCTGATGCGCAAGGAGCATTCGGACCCGCCGTCGCCCGGCTCCATCTCCATTGTAAGCCGCTTGCGGGCGTAGTTCGCAACGTTCGCCGTGATCGTCAGTATGAAGTCCCTCAGCAAGCTCTCGTGGATCATGACCAGCAAGGTCTTGCCGCAGCTTCGAAGCGCCACCTCGGAACCCTTGGGCAAGGCGGAACGCAAGGTGTCCGCCTCGTTGGCAAGCCACGAGCCAAGCTCGATTAGCCCGTTGTCGTCGAAATCGGTGGTGTTCAGCGTTGCGATGCGGCGGATTAGCTGATGAGCCCGCACGGCGCTGT
>JBAZHO010000232.1:0-3918 GCA_041652375.1 Opitutales bacterium
GACCTACATGGGCCGCATAATCTTCGTGGCCTTCCTCGGCAAGGCCCGCAGCGAGCACGTCGAACACGCGACGGAGAGCCGTTTCGACATGGTGGCGGCCCTCGTGCTGCTGTCCGTCGGCGCGGCTCTCGCGGGTTACACCGGCCTGTATCCGGTCGTGCTGGGCGAATACCTGCACGCGAACGTCCTTCATCCCGTAGGGGTCGAGCACGAGATGATGCTCGCCCTGTCCGCCGGGCTGTCGCTGGGCGGTCTGCTCGTCGCGTTCCTGCTGTATTACCGCCCCGGCAGGAAGCAGGACACCCTTCAGCGCAACGTGCCGGGCCTGTTCTGGCTCATTCGTTCCAAGCTGTTTTTCGACGAGATATACCGGTACTACGTCAACAAGGTGCAGCAGCGTTTTGCCGCCTTCGTCGCGTTTCTCGAACTGGTGTTCATACAGGGCGCGCTGGTTCGCGGTTCGGGCGGGGTGTCCGGCCTGATCGGCATCGCCATGCGTCGCGCCCATACCGGCAGCCTGAACGCCTACCTTTACTGGTTCGCCGCCGGCGTGCTCATTTTCTGGCTTTACTCATCGGGGGTTCTATAAGCGATGGACGGTTTTACCTGCCCTTTTTCCACGACGCATAGCGCGCTTCTGTTCTGGACGGTGGCGACGCCGCTCATCGTGTCCGCGCTCATTTTCCTTGGCCTGCTTCCGGGCAGGGCCGCGAAGATTGCCGCCGCGTTCGGCTTCGGCCTGCCGCTTCTGAGCGCCCTGTATATGGCGTCCATATTCGGAGCCTCGCCGCAGATAGCGGGCTACGCTTTTTACGGCAACGCCTCGATGGGGCTGCCCGCCGCAGGCATCGCCCTGAAGCTGGGCCTGAACGGCATCTCGATGCCGCTCTTCCTAATGGCGGCCATAGTGGGCTTCGCTTCCGGCCTCTACGCCATCGCGGGCAAGCAGGAGCGCCAGCCCCTGTATCTGGGCCTGCTGCTGGTCATGTTCGGCGGCGTTCTCGGGCTGTTCGCCTCCATAGACCTATTCTTTTTCTACTTCTTCCACGAACTGGCCCTCATCCCGACCTTCATCCTGATAGGCGTCTGGGGCGGCAGCGCCCGCAGGGTGGCGGCGATCGAGATGACGATCTACCTGACGCTCGGTGCGATGCTCGTGTTGGCGGGTCTTGTGGCCCTGTACGTGTATTCCGGCATAGACACTTTCGACATCGTCACGCTGCGGCAGGCCATCGCGCAGAATCCGCTTTCCGGCGGAGCGCAGCACTGGATATACGGGCTGCTGCTGATCGGCTTCGGCATCCTCGTCTCGCTGTTCCCGTTCCACACATGGGCACCCAGAGGCTATGCCAACGCCCCGGCCAGCGCGGCGATGATGCACGCGGGCGTGCTCAAGAAGTTCGGCCTCTACGGCCTGATCCAGATCGTTGCCCCGATGCTTCCGCAGGGCGCGGCCTCGTGGACGGGTCTGCTCGTGGTTCTGGCCCTCTGCAACGTGCTCGTGATCGGCCTGATCACGATGGCGCAGAAGGACCTGCGCTACATGCTCGGCTACAGTTCCGTGATGCACATGGGCTATGCCTTTCTGGGTCTGGCCACGCTGGCCACGCTGGGCGTGGGCGCGGCGGTCATGATGATGTTCGCCCACGGGCTGGCCATAGCGGCCCTGTTCCTGATGGCGGACTGCGTGGCGCAGCGCGGCGGAGGCTCCACGAACATGTCGGACTTCGGCGGCATGGTGAAGCGGACGCCGGTTCTGGCGGCCTTGTTCGCGGCGGCGGTGTTCGCCAGCGTGGGCCTGCCCGGCTTCGCCAACTTCTGGGGAGAGTTGGGCATCTTCACCGCTGTGTTCGGCATGAGCCGCGCGATGGGCGCTTTGGCGGTGCTGGGCATAATAATTTCCGCGATCTACGGCCTGCGCGCCATATCGATGATTTTCTTCGGAACGCCTTCGGAGAGCTACGCGAAGCGCCTCAAGAGCGGCCTCGCGCCGGAGGACATGAGCTTTGCGGAGAAGGCCCCGGTGCTGATACTTCTTGGCGCGCTGCTGTGCGTGGGCTTCTGGCCCCGCAGCATCGGCGACATGATCAACAAGGAGGTCTCGCTGAAGTATCCGGCGCAGGTGGTGCGGGTGGAGCAGGCCGTTCCCGTGGCTGACGCAGCCGCGACGCCTGTGACGCTGGCCGACGAAAGGAGCTTATAATCCATGTCAGACCTGATTTACCGTGCATTGGCCCCGACTGGGGCGGACTGGAATTCCGTGGCGCTGGAGACGGCGCTCGGCGCTTTCGCCCTGATAATCCTTTTGGTTGACGCATTCCGGGGCAAGCGTTTCCAGATGCCTTCGCTTGGGACGCCGATAATGCTGCTCCTGCTCCTGCTGGCGCTCTGGAACGCCTTCTCGACCCCGTCAGGCGTGTCCGTGAGCTACTTCGGCGGCATGATAGAGCACACGAGGGGCGTGCAGTTCCTGCGGGCGTTCTTCCTTCTTTGCGGCCTTCTTGTCTGCCAGTTGGGCGGGGTGGTCTTCCGCAAACAGAATTTGCCGCGCGCGGAGTTCGACGTTCTGGTGCTCATCGGAACCGCCGGTCTGATGTTCCTCGCGCAGTGCCGTCACTTCGCGCTGCTGTTCGTGGCGCTGGAGACTCTGTCCATAAGCATGTACGTGCTCGTGGCCTACATCCGCCACAGTCCCGCTTCCCTTGAGGCCGCCCTGAAATACCTCGTGCAGAGCGGCCTGAGTTCCGCGCTGCTGCTCATGGGCATGGTGTTCCTTTACGGCGCGGCGGGGAATCCGAACCTGCCCGGCGCGGTGGACGATCCCTTCTCTTTCGCACAGTTGCGCGAGTTCATCGCCCTGAACACGGACAACGCCTACATACTGGGCGGCGCGATGCTCGTGGTCGCCGGGTTGCTGTTCAAGATAGCAGCCGTGCCCTTCCAGATTTGGGTCTGCGACGTGTATCAGGGCGCTCCCACGCCCGTGACGGCCTTTCTGGGCGTCGCGTCGAAGGCCGCCGGTTTCGTGCTGCTGGCCAACGTGCTCGGCATTCCCTTCGCCCCGCTCAAGTTCGTGATGCTGCCGCTGCTTTCCGCCGTGGCCATACTCACAATCCTTTTCGGCAACTTCGCCGCGCTGGGCCAGCGGAACGTGAAGCGCCTCATGGGCCTTTCCGGCATCGCGCACGCGGGCTACATGCTCATGGGCATCTGCGCGGCATACACGGTGTCGTGGGCCGTTGAAGCGGTGTATTTCTACCTCTTCGTGTATCTTCTGGCCTCGTTCAGCATTTTCGGCGTCATGGCACAGCTCTCCGGCGAGGACGACTCCATACAGGAACTTTCCGACTATGCCGGGCTGATGCGCAAGGATTCCTTCCTCGGCGGCATTCTGGCCGTGGCCCTCGGTTCTCTGGCGGGCATACCGCCGATGGCCGGATTCGCCGCCAAGCTGCTGCTCTTCATCGCCGCGTTCAAGGCCGGTCTTTACGGCGTGCTAGGCGTGGCCCTCTTCGGCGTCGTCCTGTCCATCTACTACTACTTCAACTGGATGCGTCAGGCGGTGTTCGTCCCCGTCTCCGCTTCGGACAAGGACGAGGACGCCACGGCCCCGGTCGAGCCTTCGCAGGTGGGCTTCTGGACGCGCACCACGCTCACGACGCTGGCGCTCTTGACGGTGTGTCTGGGCTTCTGGCAGGGCTTTCTGCACCTTTAGTCGCCGCCCTCGCGGACTGGGCGCGGAATTCCCGGAATCGCCGGATTCGGGTGATATAGCGATTTCCAAAAGAAAACCGAAAAGAACCCAGAATTTTTATCCGCAGATAAGCAGAGATTTACGCAGATTATTGAAAAGAAGACTTTCTGATTTTCTAATCCCTTTTTTATCCCTGCTTATCTGCGGATAAAACTCTTCTCTTT
>JBAZHO010000233.1:0-3910 GCA_041652375.1 Opitutales bacterium
GCGGATGACGACAAGACGGCCCGCGCCCTCTGGCTCTGGATCAAGGCCGAGCAGGTGCGCATTGCGATGGCGCAGGTGCTCTCAAAGGTAAATCTGGCGCGCGTGGAGTTTGCCCTGTCCCGGCTGGCCAGCGTGACGGTGAACGAGATGCTCCGGCGCGTGGACCCTGAGGGCGAACTGATCGTGGTGGCAATGGGCAAGTTCGGCGCGCGCGAAATGTCCTTCGGCAGCGATCTGGACATGATGCTCGTCTGCCGCGACGCGTCCACGGAAACGATGCAGCGCAAGGCCCTGCGCCTCCAGCGCCTGCTCGGCTACAAGGGGCCGCTGGGCGCGGGCTTCGAGGTGGACATGCGCCTGCGGCCCTACGGCAAGGACGGACCCGTGGTCGTGACCCTGCCCGCGCTGAGGCACTACCACGACGGCCACGGCGCGCAGCTATGGGAAAAACAGGCCCTCCTGCGCTCCCGCCCCATATCGGACCGCTCCGACAGCCGCACGCGGCGCGAGGATACTGGCGCGGCCTTCGAGGCCCTGCGGCGCGAGATACTCTTCGCCCGACCCCCGCAGTCGGACTTGTCTGCGGAAGTGGCGCGCATGCGGGCCCGCATACAGACGGAAAAGGCGAAGATGCGCCCGCCGGAACGCTGTTTCAAGGCCGGGCCGGGCGGCATTCTGGACGTGGAGTTCCTCGTGCAGGCCATGCAGATGAAGCACGGAGGAACCCGGCCCGAGATTTGCAGTCCCAATACCCGAGAGGGACTTAAAGCCCTCTGCGCGGCGGGAATGCTGGACGAGGCCGCGACGGCCTCCCTCGCCGCAGGCTACGAATTTCTGCGAACGGTGGAGTTCCGCCTGCGGCGCGAACACAACAGTCCGGTGACATGCATATCGGAAGACCCGGACCTTGAACACTCGATCGCCCGCTGGATGAGCTTCCCGGACTTCGAGACCCTGATGCTGGAAATAAAGGCCCGCATGGGAGAAAACCGGCGCTTATTCAACGCCCTGATCGAAAGCGTGCCGGCATGAAGCCGCAGGACCGGAACCGCGTCTTCATCAGTCTGTCGCATTTTTAATATTATTCTTCGCAAAAACGTCTGCAGCACATTTAATCGACCTCACACACATGCCCGCCGACTCACTCTTCAGCGTCCTGAACAAAGCGCGACTCCTTGCACGGCTGATCCCCGCCATAACCTGCCTGTCCGTATCCGCGCCCCTCGCGCTGGGCGCGCAGGACAAATTGGCCGCCGCCCCCGTCGCGGCGCAGGATGATTTCAAAATATCCCGCGAACTGGCCGACCGTTTCCGCGAAGAGTCGAAGCTGGTGATGGAATACATGTCCAGCCGTCACTACGGGGACAAGGGCATCGAAGAGATCGACCCCAAGGCGCTGATCGAGACCTACATGAAGGACCTCGACTACGCGAAGCTCTTCTACGTGCGCGCGGACGTGGACGCCATGAACGCCCGCTTCGCCCCCTCCCTGAAAAGCGAATACATGGGCAAGGGCAACCTTTACCCGGCCTTCGAGATTTTCCGCCTCTACCGCGAACGCGCCTTGGACAGGTTGGCCTGGGTCTTTGAACGTCTCAAGAAGGACTTCGACTTTTCAACGGACCAGAGCTTCCGGCCCGACCGCGAGGATATCGACTGGCCCGCCAACCAGCTCGAAGCCGACCAGCTCTGGGAAAAACGCCTCACATACGAGATGCTGGACGGGGTGATCAACGGCGAGAGCGTGGACGCGACCCGCGCGCGACTGGAGCACCGCTACCAGCGCACGGAGCGCTTCCTGCGCGAGATCGAGCCGTACGACGTGGAAGAGATGTTCCTGAACAGCTTCACGACGTCCTTCGATCCGCATTCGAACTTTTTCAGCGTGGAGTCCACGGAAAACTTCAGCATAGCCATCAGCAACAGCCTTGAAGGCATCGGAGCGGTCCTCAGCGACGAGGACGGCTACTGCGTGGTGCGCGAACTTATGTCCGGCGGCCCGGCGGAACTTTGCGGCCAGCTTAACCCCGGAGACAAGATCGTGGCCGTGGCGCAGGGGCCCGAGGAACCAGTGGACGTGGTGGACATGAAGCTGACCAAGGCCGTCAAGCTGATCCGAGGCCCCAAGGGCAGCGAGGTGCGCCTGACCGTCGTCCCGGCGGACAACCCGACGGAGCGGCACGTCGTGCGCATCGTGCGCGACGAAATCCGCCTGACCGAAAAGCTGGCCCGCGCATGGCTGGTACAGGTTCCTACCGCATCCGGCGCCGACACGCTGCCCGTGGGCGTCATAGACCTGCCCTCCTTCTACGGGCCGGGCATGGACGACGACGCCAGCGCGCCGAGCACCACGCGCGACGTGCAGGAACTGCTCATCAGGCTCAAGGCCGCAGGCGCGAAAGCCGTCGTGCTGGACCTGCGCCGCAACGGCGGCGGCCTGCTCTCGGAGGCCATACAACTGACGGGCCTTTTCATCAAAGACGGCCCGGCGGTGCAGGTGCGCTACGACAACGGCAAGGTGCGCACGGACTTCGACGACGACAACGGCCTCGTGACCTACGACGGGCCGCTGGTCGTGCTGGTGGACCGCAACAGCGCCTCGGCCAGCGAGATTTGCGCGGGCGCTCTTCAGGTGCTGAAACGCGCCGTCGTGATCGGCGACAAGACGACCCACGGCAAGGGGACCGTGCAGCAGACCATGTCGCTGAACCGCCTGCAGCTTTTCCGCAACCCCTTCGCCAAGGATCAGCCCCTTGGCATGCTCAAAATCACCATACAAAAGTTCTACCTGCCCGACGGCGCGTCCACCCAGAAGGAGGGCGTGCACAGCAACATCGTCCTGCCAAGCATCAACGAATTCCTGCCCATCGGGGAAAGCGACCTGCCCAACGCCCTGCCCTGGGACTCCATCGCCCCCGCAGTCTGGCTTCAGGCCGACGTAATAGCCAACGGCGGAGCGCGCGTGGACGACGCCCTGCTGGATACACTTTCCAAACACAGCGCGGAGCGTCTGGCCTCCATGCCGGAGTTCGCCTACCTCAACGCGATGATAGACCGCTTCAAGAAAAAGGACGCACAGAAGGACATATCAATCAACGAACAGAAACGCCTCGCCGAGCGGGAGGACGACAAAGCCTTCCGCAACCACATGGAAGACTGGCTCGACAAGATGAAGGCTTACGATTCATACAAGCGCACGAGCGTCCTGCTGGCCCTGACGGAACAGAAGAACGCCGCCCATCAGGAGCAACTGCGCGACACACCGCTGCCGAACGGACGCGTGCGGGCCAACAGCTACTACCAGAAAGTGTATTATCATCAGGACGCCAAGGGCGAAATACACCCTGTCAGCGTGGAATCGTTCAACTACGAAAGCGCCATGCGCCGCAGCGCGGAAGTGGCCGCCGAGATGAGCAAGGCGCTGGGGATCACGATTACCGAAGGCAGCGCGAGGGATTTGCTCCGCGCCTTCCGCAACTCGGATTCGGGGACGGACTTCAACGTTGAACGGATATTCCGCCAGTTCATGCCAGACCTGAGCGACGCCCAGATGGACGCCCTTCTGCCCGCGTTCTACGGGGAACTGGTCGCGCTGGACCCGGACGTGCTCAACGACGACGCGCGTTTCGACATCCCCATGCGCGAAGCCGCCCGCACCGCCGCCGACTGGGCCGAAGGCCTCGGGAAATAGGCCACGGAACACATTTTGCCGGGGGCCTCGCCCGAACCCGCGCAAAGCAGCGTGCCGTATGTAGCGATTGCCAAAAGTATCCCGAAATCACAACCGTCCAACTAAAAGCCATTGAACTCCAACTGGTTATGAAACAGGCCTTCTTGATTTATACGGGCCGAATCTGTAAGTAGTTCACTGACAGCGACTTTCTGAAATACGTTTACGCTCAGAATTTGC
>JBAZHO010000234.1:0-3858 GCA_041652375.1 Opitutales bacterium
CGTGGTGCAGGTCGAAGGCAAACGCATGCTTCTGGGCGTCGGGCCGGGCTTCATAACGAACCTGAGCGAACTTGAAGCGGAGAACTACTCCATCCCCTACGAACGCAAAGGCAGCCTCCCCAAGCCAGCGCCGAAAGAGACGGAAAACCCCGACGAAAAATCATTCCCTTTCAACAACCTGATATCCCGCATCAACGAAAGCCTGTCCCACCACGATACGGACGAGGACGGACCCAAGAAACGATGATCCGCCTGTGCACAGTATTCAGGCTTCTGGCGGTGATGCTGGTCCTCTTTGCCCCGCACGCGCTATCCGCGCAAGCCGCCCCCGGCGGCCCGGCGGGCGTGTCGCTGAACATCGGCTTCAACAGCGGAGGCGAAGGCGACGACTACTCAGTCGCCATCCAGCTACTCATCTTCATGACGCTGCTCACGCTCGCGCCGAGCATCGTCATGCTGATGACCTGCTTCACGCGCATCGTGATAGTGCTCGGCTTCGTGGGCAAAGCCATAGGCACGCAAGGAGTGCCGTCCAGCCAGATCATCGTGGGCATAGCCCTGTTCCTGACCTTCTTCATCATGGGGCCGACGTGGAACAACATCTACGATAACGCCATAACCCCGTATCAAGCCAAGACGATCACATCCAAGGAAGCCCTCGACGTGGCCTCCGGCGCGATGAAAAGCTTCATGCTGCGCCAGACCGGCACAAAAGACCTCGAATTCTTCCTAGGCCTAGCGAACATGGGCCCCACCTCGATCGGCGAAATGCCCATGCGCGTGGTAATCCCCTCCTTCGTCATAAGCGAACTGCGCCGCGCCTTCGAAATGGGCTTCCTGATCTTCGTGCCCTTCCTGATAATCGACTTCATAGTGGCCAGCACCCTGATGAGCATGGGCATGATGATGATGCCCCCGGTGGTCATATCCCTACCCTTCAAGCTACTGCTTTTCGTCCTAGTGGACGGCTGGACCCTAGTGGTAAAGAGCCTAGTGCAGAGCTTTTATTAGGTCGGCATTCCATAACAGCGATTTCCAACAGTCGCTTGGAATCCCCGATGAAGCAGAAAAAGTTATCCGCAGATTACGTGGATAAATGTCTTGTCTTTGATTTCGGATTACCCATGTTGCCCCACGTCCTATCCCCCGCCCAGATGGGCAAGGCTGACACAGGGATGTACGGCTCTTGGGGGCGGGCTTGTGCCAACGTGGCACATGGGGCTTCTTGGGGTGGAATCGCTATTCGTTGCGGGGCAACGATTTGACAATAATGGCCTCGCCGGGCACGGAAACTGTTAGTAGGGTTATCTGATGCGCTGTGTTTCCGTTGGGTTGCGCGGCGCGGAACGATCTCTTAAGGAATACTTCCAAACATAATCTCAAAGCATAGCAATGAGCATTCAAGCAGTGAAAATCACCCCGATCGGCGACCGTGTTTTGGTCAAGCGTCTCGAGGAAAAGGAACAGATCAAGGGTGGCATCGTCATCCCCGACTCCGCCAAGGAGAAGCCTCAGGAGGCCGAGGTTGTGGCCTTGGGTTCGGGCAAGCGTAACGACAAGGGCGAGATTATCGCTTTTGAGGTCAAGCTGGGCGACCGCGTCCTGATCAGCAAGTACGGGGGGACGGAAGTGACCTACGAGGGCACGAAATACGTTCTTCTGCGCGAGGATGACCTGCTCGCAATCCTCGGTTAAGCGGCTTTTCGGCCTTTGACCCAATCCTGATTCCCGCGTTCTGCGCCCGCCTTTGATGGCGCGGCGCGTGCGCCACAAAACAACTACTTTAACGAATTACACATATGTCCAAGAAGCAGATTCTGTTCGATGAGGCCGCCCGCCGCAAGATACTCGCCGGCGTGCAGATCCTTTCCAAGGCCGTCAAGGTGACGCTCGGTCCGAAGGGCCGCAACGTCATGCTCGACAAGAAGTTCGGTTCCCCGAAGGTTACCAAGGACGGCGTGACCGTCGCCAAAGAGATTGAGCTTTCCGACCCGTTTGAAAACATGGGCGCGCAGATGGTGCGCGAGGTCGCCAGCAAGACCGCCGACAAGGCGGGCGACGGCACCACGACGGCCACCGTTCTGGCCGAGGCCATTTACCGCGAGGGGCTAAAGAGCGTCTCCAGCGGCGCGAACCCGATCTTCGTGAAGCGCGGCATCGACAAGGCTTGCGACGCCGCCGTGGAGGCCCTGCGCAAGGCTTCCAAGCCGATCAAGGACCGCGAGGAGATTCGTCAGGTCGCCACGGTGTCCGCCAATTGGGACGGCACGATCGGCGACATGATTGCCGAGGCGATGGACAAGGTGGGCAAGGACGGCACGATCACCGTCGAGGAGGCCAAGTCCATCGAGACCACGCTCGACGTGGTCGAGGGCATGCAATTCGACAAGGGCTACCTTTCCCCCTATTTCTCGACCAACAACGAGACGCTTGAAGCCGTTCTTGAGGAGCCTTACATCCTCATGAACGAGAAGAAGATCAGCAACATGAACGATCTTCTGCCCATCCTTCAGGAAGTGGCCAAGAGCGGCAAGCCGCTCCTGATCATCGCCGAGGATATCGAGGGTGAAGCCCTCGCAACGCTCGTGGTCAACAAGCTGCGCGGCATCCTGAACGTCTGCGCCGTCAAGGCTCCGGGCTTCGGCGACCGTCGCAAGGCAATGATGGAAGACATAGCCGTTCTTACCGGCGGTCGCTTCGTGACCGAGGACCTCGGCATCAAGCTCGAAGGCGTCAAGCTGGCCGATCTTGGCCGCGCCAAGCGCGTCACCATCGACAAGGAGAGCACCACGATCATCGAAGGCGCAGGCACTGCGAGCAACATTCACGCCCGCGTGAAGCTCATCCGCCGCCAGATCGACGAGACCAGTTCCGACTACGACCGCGAGAAGCTTCAGGAGCGCCTCGCAAAGCTCGCTGGCGGCGTTGCCGTCATCAACGTGGGCGCTGCGACGGAGACCGAGCTTAAGGAGCGCAAGGACCGCGTGGACGACGCGCTGCACGCCACCCGCGCCGCAGTTGAAGAAGGCATCGTGGCCGGCGGCGGCGTGGCCCTGCTGCGCACCGCGAAGGACATCGACGTGCTAATCGCAGTTCTTGCCGGTGACGAGAAGATCGGCGCGCAGATCGTTCGCCGCGCCATCGAGGAACCCATCCGCCAGCTTTGCGCAAACGCGGGAATCGAAGGCAGCACCGTGGTTCAGGAAGTCAACCGCCACGAAGGCAGTTGGGGTTACAATGTGTCCACCGACGAATACGAGGACCTAGTCAAGGCCGGCGTCGTCGATCCGACCAAAGTCACCCGCACCGCTCTTCAGAACGCCTCAAGCGTGGCAGGCATGCTGCTTACCACAGAGGCCCTGATCACCGACGTGCCAGAGCCTGAAAAGGCGTCCGCCGGGGGCGGCGGCATGGGCGGCATGGGCGGCATGGACGGCTTCTAAACCACCGCGCAACACACGCATACAGGTTTGATTTGCATAACCCCGGATCGTGAGGTCCGGGGTTATTCGCGCAAAAAATTCCAGCCTCTTGGCGCATCATCGTAGCGTTTGAACTCCAACGACTTACACCGATGTGAAAAACTGCCGCCGCCGATCCGCTTGCGAATCCGAAGCATGGGAGTATCTTGCAATTATCGAAAATCAACAGGGCACGCCCTGCCCGGCAACAGACGGGCGACGACCACGGCTGATGATCTTTCTGGGGTAACTTATACTTCGGTGGCGAACCAACGGCAGGAATCGCACCGACCCCTGGGCGTAGAGGGCTCTTGAGAGGGAGGCCCGCGCCGATATAGGGACACAGCAAGAGAGAGTAAGGTGACCGGGACGGAAGAGAGAGCCTTCCCGGTCACCC
>JBAZHO010000235.1:0-3846 GCA_041652375.1 Opitutales bacterium
GGGGCACGGCGTTTGCGCTTCCTGAAAATACTGCTTTGCACAATCTTGCATAAGCGCACTCCAATATGTGATATGGTTGCATAACGGTCGCCTCGTCCGAAGACCCATCCGCCCAATGGACAATATATACACTGCCATCAGCAGCATCCCCACGTCCGCCGTCGGGGCCAGCGCGAAAATCAGGCTCACCTCGATCTTCTGTCTGATGCAGGACGCCGCATCCGTGCACGCGTCCGGGCTGGGCGTAGGCTTCGAGGACCTGTATCCCATCCACCGGACCTTCATACTCTCCCGCATCCAGATGAAGATCTGCGGCGAACTCCCGGTATGGGGCGAAAGTCTGGTGCTTCAAACATGGCCCCGGGGACTGGAACGACTCTTTGCATACCGCGATTTCGAGCTGTCCAAAGAAGGCGAGATGCCCTTTCTCAAAGCCACCAGTTCATGGCTCATGATAGACACGGAACATCGCCGCCCCGTCAGGCCGCAAGACATGTTCACGGGCATCACACCGCGTTCTGTGCGCGTCATGGATGACGATGCCCCGCAGAAACTGGGATGGGACGAAGAAACGAAGCCCTTTGAGACACGCAACGCGAGGGCCAGCGACTTGGACCTGAACGGGCACGTGAACAACACGCGCTACATCGACTGGATAACGGACCTGATCGCCATGCGCCACGGGCTGTCCGCACAGATATCCGAGATCTGCATCAACTATCTATCCGAAGTCCACATGGGCGAACACGTAAACATAGGCATGCGCGAAGACGCCGACGGCTCGATAACGATTCAGGGCGAGGCGTCGCGCAGGAACTTCTGCGCCAAAGTCCGCATGGCCTGAGCCGCCGGACCTGCGGGCAGACCGCCCTACCCCGCTTTCTGCGCGAAATGCCCGCCGGAAAGCCACGCCTTGCGCAAGGTTGCCAGCGTCGCCCCGGCCTCCCTGAACAGGCCCGCCCCGCCCTCCTGTCTGCACCTGTGGTAAAGCGCGGAGAGCGACATGGCCAGTTCCGGCCACGCGGCGAAATCAAGCGTGGCTTCGAGCGCGTCCAAAGCCTCTTCGAAACGGGCGATGTCCCGCGTCACGCAAGCGTTCAGCGCCGCCTCGTACATGACCATGACCTTGCGCAGACGCTTGACATCGTTGGACCCGACACTGCGGTAAACACTGCCTGCCTGCTGACGGTACATCATTTGCGGGCGAGCTTGAGTGTGGAGGGCAGCGAGCTGGGATCGATCATGTCGGTGGTCCCGCTGAGAAGGGAAAGTATGGAAGTTCCGTCGCTGGACTGGACGCCAAGGGCGTTGGTCAGGTTGTTCGTGATCAGGCCGCTGGTCCACGATAGCTGGGCGCTCGCGGTGCTGGGCGTGCTGGTCAGCATGGATACCAAGCTTGTGCCGGAGTCCGCCCCGAGAAGGCTCTTCACCAGTTCGGAGCCGGTGTTGCCGCTCGCGCCGCTAAGTGCGTTGTAAACGTTTTCGACCTGATCGAAGGCCTTGCCCACGGTCTTTTTCTGGTCTGTTACAAGATCGATGGCCGCCTGAATTCTGTCCGCGTAGGCCTGAAAATCAAAATTGTCGTAAATCTCGCTGGAACGGGAGTAGTTCACGATGGCCTTCATCTCGGCATTCCCGCTCAGGCCGTCGTTGTTCACGCTCAACACCAGCCCCTTGCCAAAGTCCAGCGTCGAAGTTCCATCCTTGTCGAAGAAACCCGCATCCGCCCTTCCGACCATGCGCCCGGACTTGTCGTACAAGATGCCCGAAACCTTGTCCCCGTATTTGGAAACCTCGACATTGTACTGGCCGCTCTCCAGTTCGGGAACGCCCTTGGAAATCTGCCCCAGAGACGCGCCGGTGATCGAAAACGCGGCCCCACCCGAATCCTTGACCGGTCTGGAAACCTCGCCGAGAGAGGCTTCGCGCCCGCTGCCCTGCGAGGACCCGCTCAAGTCGTAGGTAGTCACCCGGACATAATCCAGATTGGCTAACAGGGACGGCCTGCCCTTGGACTCGAAGTCGTACTTGTCGATGTTGCTCTTTGGGTCGCGGCTCTTCTCGATGTCCAGTTCCAGCCCCAAATCGAGGGAAACCGTCTCGATTCCCGACCCGCTCAGGTCCACGCCGTCGGCCCGGCTCAGTTCCTTGCCCATGAGGTCCTTGACGATCAGCGACGAATCCTTGCCGCCGTAAACGACCTCTATCACGTACTGGCCGCTGTCCAACTCGTTGAAAGTCTTGTCGTTGCCGGAATAGCGCACGGCGGAAATGTCCAGCCCTTGCAGGCCCACGTGCGTGTTGTTCCACTCGCTGAAATCGTCGTAGGAAATGACCATTTCCGCGCCCTTGGACTGCGTCGCAAGGTCCAGCCCCTTCGCGCCCGTGGTCGTCAGGTCGCTCATGAGCATCTTGCTGTACCCGCCCGCGCTGTTCAGGTTGAACTTGCAGCCGTTTAGAACGGTCTGCCCGTCGAAGGTGGTTTTGGATACGATGGTGTCCACACCGGCCCCGAGGCTTCGCAACGTGGCGTAAGCTTCGTTCTTCTTGTCCACGCCGGCGCGGTATGAGGTGGCTCCGTTGGCCACGGAAAGCATTTCTTTCAGGTTGGCAAGTATGGTTCCCATGCGCTCGTCCGCGCCTGAAAGCAACTTCATCGACTCCCTGATGCTGTCCGTCTTGACCGACTTGAGCATGGATGAGGCCGACTGAGACGACGAAGCTGCATCCACGCGGATAGACGCAAAAGCGTTCCGCGAGATATACTCGCTTACCTTGGCTGCAGTCAGTTCCATGATCCGGGATGGACACGACTTTAACGGCAGGAATCAAAACGGCCTGAAGCGATATTTGGCGCGGCATTCACCCCCGCCCTGCCGGAGAGCGACGGCAGAACGGATGCTGCTCTATAACAAGCGTGTCAAACGCGGACCAAAGGGGGGGCGGTGCTTGCAAGAGGCGGAAGCCGGGCGCATAGTTAATGGTAACAGAGTCTGGATCGAGCGCCACACACACCATGAAAATCGACCAAGCCGCCCGGCTGCACAAACTGGCCACGAGAACATTGGCGCTCCTGCTCATCACGCTATTCGTCGTGGGAATCTGGATGGTTGCCGACGTGAACGCCGTCGGCACCCTGCTGGAGGGGCAGCAGGCCCCAGTCTCAATCAGCATACGCAGGCCGGAATTCATACTTGTGATGATTCTGCTGCTGCTCAACGTGATGATGGCGTACGCGCTGATGCGCCACTTCAGTCAGGCAGGCAAGTCGATACGGGCGTCGCTGGGCACGATAATCGCGTCCATGCTGGCCTTGAGCGTCTGGATCGGCGTACACTTTCTGCCGTCCAGCATTCTGGAAATGATCGGTGACGTCCACGCGCAAGGCATGCACAGGATGGAGTTCTGGTTCGCACTCCTGCTGGTGCTCTCAAGCGCCCTTGGCATACTGCTTATGATGCGCCGCTACAAGCGCGCGAAGCCCTATCTTGTCATGTCGGCCTACTCCAAGAAAGTCCGCTACAAGAACGAATGGATAAGCATCGAGGAATACCTCGAACGGGAACTTGGCATCGAAGTGAGCCACGGCATCACGCCCGACGAGCGCGACAAGGTGATGGAAGACTTCCGCAGCCGCAGAAAGACGGAGGGCATACCGACGCCCGGCGGACCTGACATCAAGTGAACGGCTGCCGCGCGGGGCGTTGCCGCAAGACCCTGCGGCTGGCCTTTGGGCGGGCGATTATAGTAGTTTACATTGACTTGTGGACACTCTGAGAAAGCGCCAAAGGCGCGACATGAGAAAGCCCGGGGTGCGCAAAGCAAACCCCGGGAAAACGATAGAAA
>JBAZHO010000236.1:0-3827 GCA_041652375.1 Opitutales bacterium
AACGTTGGATGAAGCAATTGCTGTGTACACGATTGTAACCTTATAAAATGAAGAGTGAAAAGTTTGATCTGGCTGGCTTTCGCAGCCTGAAACGAAGTGCTATACAAGAACAGATGTTAGAGATCAGTCAACGAAACGCGAACTGCAAAGGCACAAATCCCCTGCTAAAGACCCCCTTGCGCCTTGCGGCGGCTCTGTTTATGAATAATTGAAACTCCGTTCCAGACTGCGAACAAGCCTGCCGGACGGACATGGAGCCTAGAGCGGAATGTTGCCGTGCTTCTTGCCCGGGCGGGTGACGCGCTTGGAAAGGGTGTTGCGAAGAGCCATTGCGACGATCGGGCGGGTCATGGCAGGCTCGATCACGTCGGTGATCATGGCAAGCTGCGCCGCCTGATAGGGGGAGGCGAACTTGGCCTTGTAGTCCTCCACAAACTGGGAATAGAGCTTTTCGGGGTTCTCGGCCTTCTCAAGCTGGTCCTTGTAGAGCACCTTCACCGCGCCCTCGGCTCCCATGACGGCGATCTCCGCGCAGGGCCACGCGAACACCATGTCCGCGCCCATGTCCGCCGAGCACATCGCCAGATACGCGCCGCCGTAGGCCTTGCGCATGATGACGGTGATCTTCGGCACGCTGGCGCTGGCGTAGGCGAAGAGCATCTTCGCGCCGTGGCGGATGATGCCGCCGCGCTCCTGCGCCAGACCGGGCATGAAGCCGGGCACATCGACGAGGTTGACGATCGGGATGTTGAAAACGTTGCAGGTGCGGATGAAGCGGGCCGCCTTGTCTGAAGAGTCGATGTCGAGGCAACCGGCCTTGAAGGCGGGCTGGTTGGCGATGATGCCGACCACGATGCCTTCGATGCGGGCGAAGCCGATGACGATGTTCTTGGCAAAGTTCGCCATGATTTCGAAGAAGTCCGCGCCGTCCACAAGGCGGGCGATGACCTGCTTTACGTCGAAGCCGAGTTTCGGGTCTTCGGGAACAAGCTCGTTCATGCCTTCGTCGCGCGCCACGGTGATGACGGAGGTGGGCTTGTGCGGGGGCTCTGAAATGTTGTTGCTAGGCAGGAAGCTCAGGAGCTTGTGGGCCAGCGCCACCGCGTGCGCGTCGTCATCGGCTACAAGGTGGATGTTGCCCGAAACGCTGGCGTGCGCGTCGGCGGAGGCGAACTGCTCCAACTTGGCGTTCTCGCCCGTGGCGGCATGAATGACGGAAGGGCCGCAAATGAACATGTTGGTGGCCTTGTTGCGCACCATGATCAGAAAGTCGCAAAGGGCCGGGGAATAGACCGCGCCGCCAGCGCAGGGACCAGCGATGATCGAAATCTGCGGCACCACGCCGGAGAGAAGCACGTTGTGATAGAAAATCTCGCCGTAGCCGGACAGGCTGTCCACGCCTTCCTGAATGCGCGCTCCCCCGGAATCATTGATGCCGACAACTGGCATGCCCGTTTCCACGGCGTACTTCATAATGGCAACGACCTTCTTGGCCTGAATGCGGCCAAGGGCTGCGCCGCCGATAGTGAAGTCATGCGCGAAGGTGGCCACGGGGCGACCGTCCACCATGCCCGTGCCGGTCACGACGCCGTCGCCCGGCATGGAACGCTCTTCCATGCCGAAATGCGTGCAGGCGTGATCGGCATGCATGCCGAATTCCTGAAAGGTATCCGGCTCGTAAAGAGCATCGATACGCTCGCGCGCCGTCAACTGGCCCTTTTCATGGCGGGCCTGAATTTTCTTTTCGCCGCCGCCGGCGAGGGCGGCCTTGCGACGATTTTCAAGTTCTTCGAGGAGTTTACGCTGAATAGCCATATCAATTCCTAATGGTAAAACTGCGGACCTTAAGGAAGTCTAATACGAAAAGTCCATCAGAAAAGGTCCTGATGAAGTTTATCCCCCCTTCAAGCCTTAGTGGCAAGACTTGTCCGCGCCGCGCCAGCAACAATGCCGGAAGGCCTGCCCGGAGCCATTTTCAAGGCTCGGGCAAGTTCCGGCACAGACCGCGCACGGCCCCCTGCGTTTTACACACGCCCTATGCGCATTCTAGGGCGGGCCTTCTGCGGAACGGCCCCTTGCGCATGCCGGGAAACGTCTTGTTTCCCATGTAATTTCCGGGATCAGACCGGAAAATCGCCTCTCCTTCGTTCCGGTCCGGCTCGACACGTTCCGAATTGCGCGCCCCGTGGACGAAGGACCCAAGGTCCTGCACAACGCGGGCGAGGAGCTGGCTCTGCGAGGAAAGTTCCTCGCTCGCGGCTGCGGTCTGTTCCGCGCTCGACGCCGTGGTCTGCCCCAGTTCCCCGACCTGCCTCGACGAGGACGCGATCTGCCCGATGCCCGCAATCTGGTTCCGGGACGCGTCGGCCACCTGCTCCACCATTGCGGAAACCTCGCCGACGCTGGCGTGTATGATGTCGAAAGTCCCGCGCAGCTCCCCGACGGCCAGCACCCCGGCCTGAGTGTGCGACTGCGCTTCGAGCACCGTCCGCGCGCTGGCCCGCGCCGCTTCCGCGCTGCGTCTTGCGAGCATGCGCACCTCCTCCGCCACGACGGCAAAGCCGCGCCCGGACTCCCCGGCGCGCGCGGCCTCCACCGACGCGTTCAGGGCGAGCAGGCTGGTCTGAAAGGCTATGTTCTCTATGCTTTTCACGATCTGCGCGGTCTGCGTGGAGGATTCGTTTATCTTTTCCATCGCCCGCAGCATGGCCTGCATGGACTGCATGCCCCGCAAGCCCGCCTCCATGCTCTTGCGCACGCCCGCGCGGGCCGCCTCCGCCCCGGCTGCGTTGCGGTTTGTCACGGCGGACATCTCGTCCAGAGAGTGCATCGTGTCCTGAATCGCGGCGGCCTGCCCGGACGCGCCCTGCGCGAGATGACTGCTGGAAGCGGCTAGTTCGGCGGACGCGGCGTAAACCTGTGCGCTTGACGCGTCAAGACCGGCCATCGTGACCCGCATCACGCCGAGTATCCGCCGGGCCGTCCTGACGACAAGGACGAGCACCGCCAGAATCAGCAGAGCGGACAGGCCCAGAAACAGACGGACGGACTTGCGCATGCTTTCCTGCACAAGGATGTTCTTGTCCCGCGCCCCCGAAACCCGCTTCTCCATATAGCCCCGGATTTGCGGAATACGCACCTGAAGGGCGGTTTCCATGGCTCCCATGCTCGCGCGGACCCGCTCGAACAGGGCTGCCATCTCCAGCCGCGCGTCTGCGTAAGCGACGATGTTTCCAGTCACCTGCGTGCTTAGGGCGATTAGTCTGTTGGCCTTGTCGTTCCACTCGTCAAAAGCCTTCCCGAACGCCTTGCCCTGCGCGGAGAAGTTTCCCGAAGCGTCCGTCATGGCGACCTCCAAATTGTCGTTGACCCGGCTGGTGCTGTAATTCAGGTCCGCAATCGCCAGCTCAAGGTCGTGCGCCCCCGTGATGGCCAGCATCTCCCGCATCTGGCTTCTGGCCTGATTAAGGTAGCGTTCCACCTGAAGCACCCTCCTTATGACTGCCGGGTCGCCCTTGGCGGCGTTCAAGGTCCGTTCCATCGCCCCGACTCCGTTGCTCACGCCCTTGAAGTCCGCCTCCATCGCGTTCCAGAGCGCGAGACGCTCCGCGCCGACGTCGTGAAAGCCCGAGCTGAGGTCCGTGAGAGCGCGGACGCTCTTGCTCCATTTGGCATAACTGCCCTCGAAAGCGCCGGTCTGTGCCTCGTTCAGCCCGCCGAGGCGCACCCCTTCGGCCACCGTCTCCTTGACGCGAGCTATTTTGAGGTTCGCCTCCGCGATGCTCGCGTCCATCTCCTCCTTGCTGCCGGACGCGAGCCGCGCCTTC
>JBAZHO010000237.1:0-3819 GCA_041652375.1 Opitutales bacterium
GTGGATGAAGCTGTGATCGAGGATTTGATGCCCGCCGTCTCTGATTGCCAGAGTCAGGGCCGGATTTAATTCACAGTTTTTGCCGATAAGGTCGAAATTCGCCTTCACACCGGCATCCGCCAGTATCTTGAGCAGTCTTTCGGTATTGGCCGATGGGCCGTCGTCGATCATCAGTGCTACGTGCATGATTTTGCAATTTGTGGGCAGATCCTGCCCGGCGTTCGCGGGTGTCGCCATCGAAGCATCCGGGGCGTCAGCCGCCTGAGCTTTCGCCGTAAACGCCAGCGTCGAAAGGGTCAACATCATGGACATGAGGCAGGAACTGACGAGGCGTGACGCTGAACGTGGTGAATGGATGCCGGGGTAGGTCATATCTAGTATGTCGGACATGGTGCAGGCTGCGCCTCGAACCACAAGCAAACACCTGTTTGAGAAGTGTTAACTTGCGGGGCGGCTCATGCAGGCGAGCTCTCTGATTATTCAGGGGGTATGCTCTCGGAGTAAGAGTCTGGAAAGCCGTCGCGTGTTCCTCTTATTCGTCCCGGAGCGCGGCGCTGTTGGCGTCGAGCATCAGGTCTAGGTTCCAGTCCGCTTCGGCGGGCGTGGTTTCGAGCGGGTCTTCGACGTCGTCCGGGAGGGCGGCGAAGAAGTCCAGCCCGGTCATGCCTTCGACGGCGCGCACGGTCGTCGCAAAGTCCCGCAGGGGATGCTTGCCGGAAACGGACTGGTCCATCACAACGGCCAGCGCGCGAAGGTGTCCGTCCGGGGCCTTGTCCACCACGATGCAGTAGAACGCCTCCGGCATGGCGGCCAGACCGTTGTAGCGCGCGGGTTGAGCGTCAAAAATCGGTCCGATGACGACCCACACGCCGTCGAACTGCGGCGCGTAGAGGTTCGCTATGGCCGCTTCCATTGCCCGCCATGTCTGCTGGTTCAGGCCGGACTGCTGCGGGCAGATGTTGGTCAGAAGGAAGGTTTCAAGCTGCGCCTCGCGTCCGTAGCGCGTCGCAATGGCGTAGTTCGGGGCCATGTGCCCGCGGTCGTACGTCGGCGTGACGCCTGCCGGGCGGTTGTAGTCCGTGTGCTTGAGCTGGGCGGCAGGGGAGACGCGGGTATCTGTCGAGAACTTGTTCGGGCGCGGCCCGTTCTCGAAATCCGCGTTTGGGCCGCAGTAGTAAACGGCCCAGAGCGGGTCCATCAGCGTCTCGGAATATCCGACGGCGTAGCCCGCGTTAAGCAGCAGGACGCTGTTCTGCGTATCGACGGGGAAGCCGCCAAGCGTGTAGATGACGGCGCGCGGGTCCGCGCTTTCCATCCGCGGCGTCTCTGCGGACGGCGGCATCGGCGCTTGCTGCACAGGCGGCCTTGTGCTGACGCAGGAGGAGACAATCAGCATGGCAAAGGCGGCAAGGATTACGCGTACGATATTCATATACTCATGATAATAACGTGATTTTATAAAAAAATAAAGTCCGGGCCGATGTTTGAAAACCAGTTTCCACAAGCGCGCCCCCCTTGTTTGACATAATGTCAAGATGATTGCCTGCAACGGCTTGTGATGGATCATCCGGTCCTGCTTGCAGAATCGTCAAAGAGACCTATGCTTGGTTCTCGTATGAAGAAGCTCACATTTCGCCCGATACTTGTTTCCTTGGCTCTGTCATTGAGCGTGCCGTTCATGTTCGGCGGCTGCGTGGCCGTTCTGGCCGCAGGAGCCGCAGGCAGCGCCGTAGCCTACGTGAAGGGCGCCCTTACCGCAACGCTTCCCGATCCTCTGTCCGAGGTTCAGAGCGCCGTCAAGAAGGTCATCCGCACGGATATGAAGTTCACGCTCATAAGTGCGAAGGAGGACGCCGCCGGGGCCGAGTACGAGGCCCGCACCGCTAGAGACGAGAAGGTCGTCATCCAGTTGGACCGCGACACCGACAAGACGACGAAAATCTCCATCCGCGTGGGCGTCTTCGGAGACGAGGATGTGTCCCGTCAGATTTTGGAAGCCATCAAGACGCGCCTGTCATAGGTTTCACTTAATCAATCCCGCGTATTTACTCTGCGGGCACGTTGCGGCTCAGGATGCTGAACCACGCCTCGATCTGATTGAGCCGCGAGGCGCGCGTTCCTCGGGGTCGGTGTTCCGCACAAGTTGCGTCGCCGCTGCAGGCTGATGCCAAGCGCACGCATTTAGGCAAGTAACTGCTTGTCCTTTACTGTTGAAATCCACGCTCTATTTAATGCGTAAATCTTGACTGGGAATCCAAACGGCACATAAAACACAATATGCGCTCTCTTCTTCCTCCCCCTGTACTGTTCTTCATTCTTTTCTTCCAACTCTCCCTGCATGGCTACTACTCCCCGGCGTTGGCCGATACCAGAAGCGCCATTGCTGACGGAGTCTATTACATCTTCGGAATCTCTTCAGGCTACAACAACATCCTTGTCTATGACATGGAGCATGCCGAGGACCGGTCTTTCGATCTCGAAATGGACGGCTATATCTTGGCAGGCACAATCCTCGACGAGCGCATTGTCCTGCTGACAAGAGAAGACTCATCATTTCAGTCTCACCTATATTCGGTCAATCTTGACGGCAGCGATCTGCGTCTGGAACGAAACTTCACCACGGATATCCACACCTACGGAATCCCGGCCATGATCGGGAATGTAAACGGTTACGTTGCAATTGGTTATGATGTGCAGGGATTTATTTACGACATAGAGACGATCGGTCCTGACATGCAGGTGGCCGGCACGATCCGGCTCAACAACGTGCTGAATGGGCAACCCACTGTATTCGATGATTCCGTGTATTTGCTCAAAGGGAACGAATACGGCAATTCGGGCCACTACCGAGTGCAGGTGGCCGACGATGGTTCGATGAGCGTCACCGAGAGCGAGTCCATGATATTCCCCCGCGCACCGGGCACACAGCATGGCCGCTACTACTCTGTCTATTACATAGACATGTTCACCCCTGCCCATCTGGTCCGGGAGAGTGCCGACGGCGTCTTTGAAATGGTCTCTACGCCCCTGCCTTCTACCAGAGATGTTTACTTTTTTATGGACGGCGATGACATCTTCATGGTCGGCGACATCCCAACCGGTTTTGCTCACGTCCGTGGCGAATCCATCGACTACATCGTCGAAGAGCCGGAGGAAATGTCCGATTACACAATCTACCATCTCTTTACCGTTCCTTACAACGGAAGCGTCCATTACATATACCGCCCAACCAGTTCCGACCCGACCTACATCTCCTACGTGCTCCCGATTGTTGGGGAAACGCTGGTCTCCGGCGACACTCTCTCGCCCTTGGCTGCAGCCGACGCGGTGAACACCTACGTGGCCGCAGACGGAAGGATATTCTACCACGCGCACGCTGCTGAGGGCCGCGACATGGTGTTCGGCTTCGACCCTGCCACGAGCACTTACACGGACACGGTCGTCCTCAACTTTCAGACATATTCCGCCCACTATCTGCCCACGTCCAACGTGCTGATTCTCTATCAGGGCGCAGTTGGCGTACGCTTCGACCTCAACCAGCCCGGCTTCGCGCCCGAAATTCTGGAGCACGACGTCAGCCAGCTTCAGGCCGCCGGGGACTGCCTCTGGACCATCGTGGACGACGTAATCACCCTCTACGACAGCTACGGCGCACGCCTGCCCGAGGGAGATCTGTCCATCACGACCCAATGGAACCAAGATATGTTAGCCGACGTGTGGAACCCCGTTGACGGGCGCACCTACGGCTCAAACTGGAGCGTGAGCATCAAAGCCGAAGGCATCTCCGACTACCGGTATCTGGACGAGGATGGACGATCG
>JBAZHO010000238.1:0-3819 GCA_041652375.1 Opitutales bacterium
GCTCCGGGCATGCCCTTGTTGCCGGGGGTGAGGACGATCTCCGCGCCCAGAAGGCGCAGAAGGATGCGCCGTTCCAGAGACATCGTCTCGGGCATCGTGAGAACGCACCTATAACCCTTCGCGGCTGCGATGAACGCGAGCGCGATGCCCGTGTTGCCGGACGTGGGTTCCACGATCACGCTGCCGGGATGGAGCCTGCCCGCTTTTTCGGCGGCGGCGATCATGGAGACGCCGATGCGGTCCTTCACGCTGGCCAGCGGGTTGAAGAACTCACACTTCACATACACGTTGGCTTTGAGCCCCGCCGCCGCGCGGTTGAGCTTGACCAGAGGGGTATCCCCCACCGTTTCGATGATGTTCTGTGCGAGTAGAGCGCGCATGGCTGTTCCTGTGTTTCTTGTCTTTGTCCGAATTGACAGGGCTTATGTTAGGTCCATTGGGTGTTTAAGTAAAGAAAAAGATTCCGAAAGTTCCGTTCCTCAACGTTACTATTTCAACTGCTTATTCGAGACGGCGCGGAAACGTGATATAGTAGTGCATGTCCGTTGCTCTAGCATGGTTCAGGGACGACCTGCGTCTGGACGACAATCCGGCCCTGCTGGAAGCGTTGCGGTCCGGCATGGGCGTGATTCCGCTGTTTGCGTGGCAGGCGGAGGAACTCGGCGTGGAAAGCCCGTCCGGGGCTGCCCGCTGGTGGCTGCACCACGCGCTGGCGGACTTGGACGCCGCGCTGCGCGAGCGCGGCAGCCGCATGTTTTTCATGCGCGGCAGGGCGCAGGACTGCATTTTGAGGGCGATCGAGGCGAGCGGCGCGAGGGATGTTTTCTGGAACCGGCGGCACGGGCCGGGCGCGGCGGAACTGGATGCCCCGCTGGAACGGCTGCTCAGGGATGCGGGCATAGGCGTGCACATTTCCAGCGCGGGCCTGTTGCGCGAACCTTGGGAGGTTCTGCACGATGGGCAATCTTACCGGGTGTTCACGGCGTATTTCAAGGCAGCGTCGAAGCTGCCTGCGCGGCGGCCAGCGGGCCTCGCCCCGGCGCAGTTGCACCTGCCGGAGGGCCGCCCGCCGGATGACGGGCCGCTGGACGCGCTGGGTCTGATGCCCCGTTTTGGCTGGACCAAGGGCATCGGGCAGGCTTGGGAGCCGACGGCGGCGGGGCTGGAAGTGCTCATGCAGGGCTTGCCCCGGATGTTGGAGGACTACGGGCGCTGGCGGGACTATCCGGCCCGCGCTTACACGTCGCGCCTTTCGCCGTATCTGCGTTTCGGGCAGGTCAGCCCGGCGCAGGTGCTGGAACGCGTGCGGGAGCTTCCAGACGGTCCCGGCAAGGATTGCTTCATAAGGCAGCTCTCATGGCGGGAGTTCGCCCGGCACGTGCTTTTTCACACGCCCGCCCTACTTCAGCAGCCTCTGGACCCGAAGTTCGCCCACTTCCCGTGGCGGGAGGACGACGCGGCGCTGAAGGCATGGCAGCAGGGCCTGACGGGCTTCCCGATTGTGGACGCCGGGATGCGGCAGCTCTGGAATACGGGCTGGATGCACAACCGCGCGCGCATGATCGCCGGCAGCTTCCTCGTGAAGGACCTGCTGCTGCACTGGAGAAAGGGGGCGGAATGGTTCATGGGCACTCTCGTGGACGCCGACGCGGCCAGCAACTTCCTTGGCTGGCAGTGGCTGGGCGGCTGCGGGCCGGACGCCGCGCCGTTCTTCCGCATCTTCAACCCCGTGCTCCAGTCCATGAAGTTCGATCCGGACGGCTACTACATACGTCGCTTCGTGCCGGAGCTTGCCGATTTGCCGACCCAGTGGATACACGCTCCGTGGACGGCTCCTGAGCGCGTGCTGGCCAATGCCGGGATAAGCCTCGGACGGGACTATCCCCGGCCCATTGTGGACCACGCATTTGCCAGAGACAGGGCGCTGACGGCGCGTTGGCAGATGAGGAGCAAAGTGAGCGACGGGAGCGACGCATGAGGAAAGTGATCATGAGCGGCGGCAGCGGTCTTGTGGGCACTTTGCTGAAGGACGCGATGGACAACCTTGGCTGGCAGGTCGTGATCCTTACGCGGGGAAGCTCCGGGCCGGGGCTTGTCCACTGGGACCCGATGGCGGGCGTGATAGACCCCGCCGGACTGGAAGGCTGCGACTACGTCGTGCATCTGGCCGGGGAGAGCATCGCCACGGGCCGCTGGACGCGCTCGCGCAAGCGCCTGATCATGGAGAGCCGGGAAAAGGGCACGCGCCTGCTTGCGGAGGCGCTGGCCAAGGCCCGGATGCCCCCGAGGGTGCTTCTGAGCGCGTCCGGGTCGAACTATTACAAGGACAACGACGGGGGCAGCCCTTGGGACGAGAGCGGCCCGTCGGGGTCCGGCTTCCTTTCGGAAGTGTGCCGCCGCTGGGAAGCTGCGGCATATCCGGCGCAGGAGGCCGGAATCCGCGTGGTGCACGCGCGCATGGGCGCGGTTCTGAGCAACAAGGGCGGGATACTCACCCGAATGCTGCCCGCGATATGCAGCGGCATGGGCGGGGTGATCGGCTCCGGCAGGCAGCGGATTTCGTGGATACACGCGGACGATCTGGTGCGGGCCCTGATTTTCATGCTTCAGAAAGACGCCTTTCTCGGCCCCGTGAACGTCGCCTCGCCCATACCCGTGAGCAACAGGGACCTCACGCGCGCCATAGCGAAGAAGCTGCACCGCCTGACCTTCCTGCCCATGCCCAAGACGGCCATCTGGTGGCTCTTCGGGGAGATGGGCGAGGAGCTTCTGCTTGCGGACAACGCCATCAGCCCGCTCAAGCTGCTGGAAAACGGGATGCAGTGGGAGTTTGCGGAAATCGACGAAGCCCTGACCGACCTGCTCGAAACGCACAAGTGCCGGGGCTAGAGCCTATACTGATTTCCATAAGTATCCCGAAATTGAAATCTTATAGCGATTGCCAAAAGTTTCCCAAAATAGAAACCAAATCTGGCAAGGAAACGGGACGACCGACGTATGCACACGCCCCGGACGCCTCGGAGAGGCCTCCCTACCAACAGATTGCGCATCAACGTCTTAGAGGTAGGGACGGCTCTCCGAGCCGTCCGGCGAGGCCCGCGTTCGTCCTGCGGCTTCAAATTGGCCGACTTATGAAAATCGCTATTTGATTCCGTATGCCTTGGGGGACTCTCCGCGCGCCTTCAGGGCCGCTGCCAGCAGGGTCATATCCATCCGGGCTCCGGGGCGGACGCCGTGCCTCTCGAACCAGCCGTCGTCCATTTCAAGGGCGTACTGCACCCGGTCGCCGGAGGAAAAGACCGTGCGCGTGTCCCGCGGAAGCATGTGGAGGATCTCCTTGAGCACGCCTTCGCGGTCGAAGAAGCCCACGGAAAGGGGGATGGGGACGTTGTTCATCCAGAAGGACATGCGCTGCGGCTCCTTGTAAACGAAGATCATGCCGTCCCCGTCGGCCAGTTCGTTGCGGAACATCAGGCCGTGTGCCTGTTCGGATTTCGTCACCGCGATCTGGATGTCGAGCCGCACCCCGTCGATGCTCAGGGGCAGGCGTTCCGCGATGGTCGAAGTGCGCGTGCTGTCCTGCGCCTTGGGTGAGGAACATCCGCCGCATCCGCCAAGCAGAAGCAGCGCGACAAGAAATACGGCCCTGAGCATCATGCCGCATGAGCATACGGCCCCCGCGCCGGATGTGAACCGAAAATTCCACATTGCGGCTACCAAAAGTCGGCCAATTTGAAGCCGCAGGACGAACGCGTGCCTCACCGGACGGCTCGGAGAGCCGTCCCTACCCCTAAGACGGTTATCGCATTGATATTTTCA
>JBAZHO010000239.1:0-3812 GCA_041652375.1 Opitutales bacterium
CTCTCCCGATCTCAATCCGATCGAACACATCTGGGCCACTCTCAAGCGCGCATTGAGTAGTCTCATACAAGCCTACGACAATGTTTTCGCAACTGTCGTTGATATGTCCAGATATTATTATGAATTACTATAGAGCGGTTGCCAAAAGTTTTCCAAAATATCTGTCGATATGTAGTCACAGAACGATCGCACGCCTCGCGGACGGCTCGGAGAGCCGTCCCTACCTTTAAGGCCGCTATTGCGTTGATAGCTATACTTGCGGTAGGGACGCCTCTCCGAGGCGTCCGGGGGTGCACACATATGTCAGTTGCCCCGATTCATCGAGAGATTCGGTTTAAATTTAGGGATACTTTTGGAAATCGCTATATGTTTTCGTCCGGCTGTTTCGGTGGATGCGCGGGGAACGCCATTGCCGCAGCAATCTCAACTGACCGCTGCGGCGGCGAGGGCCACGGCCAGCAGAGTCGCCAGCGGGACCATCTGCCACCCGGGCCTGCGGGCCAGACTGGGGCTTCGCAGCAGCACGCAAAGCCCAAGCAGGGTCAGGGCCACGAAGCTGCCCGTCCACGGGGCCGGGAAGCCGCATTTCCAGAACAGGAGCGGCACGCGGACGCTGCCTTCCATCGCCCCGTGCATCAGCCATGCGCACAACCAGCCCGCGTGGTTGACGAAGCTCCCCATCGCGCAGGGCCAGTCCATGTGCAGGACCAGCCCGATTGTAAACAGGCCGCCGGACAGCGTGGCCGCGCTCACGCAGATCAGCGCCACGGGCACGAGCAGCAGGTTCAGGAGCATCGAGCCGGGCGCGAACACCCCGAAATACTGCATCGACAGCGGCGCGCCGATCAGGAAGGCCCCCAAGCACACGCCGAGGCTGCCGCAGAACCAGTCCCTCGCGGCGATAGCCGCCCTTTGCCACCGTCGCAAATCCCCCGGCGGCAGATACTGGTACAGGGGCATCCGCTCGCGCAGCAGTTCGCCCAGCGGGATGCCGTACAGGAGAATCCCCGCCACGATGCCGTAGGACAGGCGCGCGCCCACATCGAAAAGCTGTCGCGGCTCCCATATCAGCACGGCCACGGCGGACGCGGCTAGCGCGGGCAGACCCCTCGCCGGACGGCCCCATACCTGCCCCGCGCGGTGGAAAAAGAGCATGATGAAGGCACGCACGGCGGACGCGGGCGCGCCGATCAGCATCACGTAGGCGAGCAGCATGAGCAGACCCAGAGCGATGCGCCTGCGCCGCCCGACGTGCAAGAGGGCCAGCAGGCCCTCCACCGTCAGTGCGACGAGGCCCACGTGCAGGCCGCTCACGGCGAAGAGGTGCATCATGCCCGTGGTGCGGAACAGGCCCTTGTCCTCCGGGGCCAGCAGGCTGCGCTCTCCGAGGAACATGGCCGGGAGCATGGCGCGGATCTCCGGCAGCCTGTCCGAACCGGACATCAGGGCCACGGCCAGCTTCCCGCGCAGGGCGTCAAGCCGCTTCTTCCAGCCCGGCGCGTCGGCCACTTTCTCCAGCACGCGGCCCCGCTTCAGATCGTGGTAAACCTCGTTCTGCGCCAGCCAAGAGTTGAAGAAACTCTCCGGCGGGTCCACAGGCCTGCGACCCGTCAGGCCCTTGACCCGGTACACCGCGCCGACATCCAGTTCCGGGGCGTCCTTGATGGAATACGCGACACGCTGGCCGCGCAGATGTGCCTGCACGGGCGGAGCGGCCACGACGCGGGCGATTCCGCGCGCGCGGCCCCACGCGTCGGGGGCATAGGCCCGCTCCACGCGTAGTTCGAGCACGGCCTCGCGCACGGGCAGAAAGGCACGGTTCTCCTGCCTGTCCAACAGACGCACGGCCCCCCACGCAAGCCCCAGCGACAAGGCGCAGCCGACCACGCACACCGCCCATGCCGCGCGGCGCAGGCTTTCCGTCGCGGAGGACAGGAGAAGGGCCGCCAGAGCGAGCGCGACGGCGCAGGCCGCCGGATACGCGCCGTTGAACGCCGGGCCAGCGCGGCAAAGGGCGATGCCAGCCGCGAACGGCACGAGAATCCAGAGCAGCGGCGCGCGCGCGACGGACGAGGGAGCTTCGTCCCCGCCGTTCAACGCCAATTTCGCGCCCATGTTCACGGGCGCAGATCATGCAGAACGCACGGATAAATGTCCAAAATCAAAAACGGGACCATGCAACAGACAGAATAAACTCCGTATGATGTCAATCTGGCCTGATCATTGCATTTGAAGCCCCAAAGGGGCGGCATGAGATAGCCCGGGGTGAAAGCTGTCAGCGAAACCCCGGGTAACAGATTGATTATTAATATCTTAAGCACTGTAAGTGCGGCATGATCGCCCAGTTATGCCGCACTTACAGTGCTTAAGAATGTATTTTTATATCGTTTACCCGGGGTTGCGTGCTACGCACTTACCCCGGGCTATCTCATGTCGCGCCGTCAGCGCTCAGAATGTCCACATGTTGATCGAAACCACTATAAGGAGCAAAGAGTTCTGATTCTTTCTGATCCCTGTTTCCATCCCTTCTCATCTGTGGATAAATCTATTTCTTCGGGATACTCTTGAGGATCACTCTATGGCATCGCACGAGACGGCGAGGCGTCAGTTCTCAGGTTCCTCAAAGTCCTCGGTATCCACCATGTCTATGCCGGTCATGTGCCGGGTTTCGTCCTTGGTGGTCAACACCTTGACGATGCAGCCCACGAACAGGATCGTCGCCGCCCCCACGGACAGAAGCATCACTATCCAGCCGCCCTCCGTCATTTCCGCTCCTCCTTGTCGATTCGGCCCGCCAACTCCTTGAAGAAGGACTTCGGGCGCAAGATCAGAAGGGAGAATATGACCACCAGCGCCACCATCACGAGGCAGTACATGGCCACCTTCTCCGGCTTGATGAACAAGTCCATCACGTAGGCGCTGACCTCGCCGCCGTCGATATTGAGCAGCTCGTAATACACCCACATGGCGAACACGCCCAGAAGGAACAAGGGCGTGACCCACTTCATGATGAAGCGGTAGATGCGCGGCACGGGAATCGAGGCCCCTTTGCGCATCTCCTCGAACCCCTTGTCAACGCCTATGACCCAACTGAAAAGCACGATCTGGATGGTGGCCAGCGCGAAGAGCATGAAGGAGCCTATCCAGAAGTCCACGGTGTCCAACGCCTTGAGGCCCTTGC
Source organism: Opitutales bacterium (assembly GCA_041652375.1). Classification (GTDB taxonomy): domain Bacteria; phylum Verrucomicrobiota; class Verrucomicrobiia; order Opitutales; family Oceanipulchritudinaceae; genus Verruco-01. The sequence continues at coordinate 3,182 of JBAZHO010000239.1, forward strand.
TGAAGAAGGCGATGAAACAGGCCCCGATGGCCGTCACGTAGCCGAGTATGGCCACGGACTGCCGCCGCGAGATGTGCATGGATTCCTCCAGATACGCGATGCCGGGCTGAAGCATGGACAGCGAACTGGTAACGGCGGCCAGAAACAGGAGAAAGAAAAACAGGAAGCCGAAAATCGCCCCGCCGGGCATCTGGCTGAACACCATCGGCAGAACGTTGAACCCAAGCCCGAAAGTCCCGATCCCGGACACGCCCGCCACGCCCAGAAAGGCCACGCCAGCGGGTATGGTTATGAGGCCGCCAAGGCCGATCTCCGCAAACTCGTTCGCGCTCGTCGCCGCCAGACCGCTCAGGACGATGTCCTCATCCTTCTTCAGGTAGCTGGCATAAGTCAGTATCAGGCCGAAGCCCACGCTCAGGGAAAAGAAAATCTGCCCCGCCGCCGCGACCCACAACTGGGGGTTGCGAAGCTGCTTCCACATGCTGATCTCCACCACGCGCAGCGCCGGGTCGGCGGCGACTTGTGCCCGCGCCTCGGCCACGGCCTCCGTGCCGATAAGCTCGCGTTGCTGCACCCAGCGCGCGGCCTGTTCATCGGTCGCGGGCACGAGTTGTTCGACCATCCCCTTGTC
>JBAZHO010000240.1:0-3808 GCA_041652375.1 Opitutales bacterium
GCAAGCACGTCGAGCCGATCCCGGCACGGTAGGCGTACACGAAGGAGGCCGACACGAGCGTCACCGCGATGATCTCCATCAGCGGCTGGGTCATCTTGTCGTACTTGGTCAGCTTGATCGAGGCGCGCAGAAACTGATTCAGCCTGACCAGAAAAATCCCCCGCTCGCGCTCCTGAAGGTTGAACGCGCGCACCTCCACGCTGCCGTGCAGGTTCTCCGTCAGGGCCTCGGACATGCCGCCGAGGGCGTTCTGCACCTCCCTGCCCCGGTATTTGAGGTGCTTGCCGATCAGGCGCACCGGCCATGTCATCAGCGGGGTCATGGCGATGAGCATTATGATGAACATCGACTCGCGGTCCCGTATGGAGAGTATGACGAGGGCCGCCACGCCGCCGATGCTCTGGAAGATGTACTGCACGCCGTCGTTGCCCAGATTCATCAGGGCCTGATTCATCTGCGTAGTGTCCCCCACGATGCGCGAGAGCAGGTCGCCCGTGTGCCGCTGCTCGAACCAGCGCAGGGGCAGGCGCTGGAGCTTGTCGAACACTTTCGCCCGCACGTCCTGAAGCATCCGCAGGCCGACCACCGAGATTATGAACTGGTTCATGTAGCCCGTGATGCCGCGCACGACGAAGGCCGCCGGGAGCAGCGCCGCCACGCCGATCAGATACCAGAGCGAATACTGCCCGGAGTGGTTCTCGAAGATGGTCTTGAAAACCTTCTGGATGAAGAAGGGCACGCCCAGACCGCTCGTGATGCCCGCCACCGCGCCGAGCAGCATGCCGACGATGATGCGTTTCGTGTAAGGCCTGAGGAAAGGCAGGTAGTTGTCGAGCGGACCTAGCATGAAAGATAATCGCTTGCGGGTGTAGTCGTGTGTTCCTGTTCCGACCCCGGTTATCCGGGACTGTTTCAGACTGGCAGTTTGGGCATCCGGGCGGCGGCGGCGCGAACGTCCTGCGCGCGAAGGTGGACGAGGAACTTTTCCTCGTAGTACGGCAGGCCGAGCACTTCCTTGAGGTCCCAAACCTTGAGCGGTTCCAGCTTCATCTCGGCCAGTTCGTCCTTGTAAAGACTGCCCTTGAAATAGAGCACGCCGTTTTGCAGGCCCTCGCGGCTGCCGACGCGAAAGTTCTTGCCTATCCACGACACGAAGCGCGGCAGCGGAGCCACGGCCCGGCCAAGGATGTAGTCGAACTTGGACTCCATCTCCTCGGCCCGCTTGTGAACGACGATCACGTTGGCCAGTTCGAGCGCGGTCACCATCTCCCGCAGGACCTTGACCTTCTTCTCCATGCTGTCCACGAGGAAGAACTGCGCCTTCGGGAAGGCGATGGCCAGTGGTATGCCCGGCAGGCCGCCGCCCGTGCCGACGTCCATGACGCGCGCGCGATCCCCGAATTTCAGCACTTTCACGGGACTGAGCGCGTGCAGCAGGTGATGCTCCTCGAAGTTCTCCACGTCCTTGCGGGAAATCAGGTTCAGTTTGGAATTCCAGTCGCGCAGCAGCGCGGCGTACTGGCGCAGTTTGTCAAGAGTCTGTTCGTCGAGCCTGTCCCCGAAGTGCTGTGATAGGAGATCGTCCATCCGCCGCATTTTCGCGTCTGTTAACGTCGTGGGCAACAAGCAAATGCGCCCCGGCGGCGCGCGACGCAAACTGAGCCGGAATACGGGGCCGCGCGGGCGCTCACACGGGATGTCGGCTCCCCGCCCGCGGGCAATCCCTTTTTCGGCAGCCGCACCCCCGACGACGGATGGGGAAATGTGTGCAACTGCATTCCGGGCATGCGAGCAAGTATGTGAATAGCGTGAACAAGTCCATTTCTTCGGCCTTCAGCCTGTGAATAACTCTGTGAAGAACCGGGAACATTTTCACCTTGCATCCGTGAAGAAAACCGGGCCGGGACAGGCAAGGCATAAACATATCTTATGGAGCCTATTAGACAAACTTCTGTTTTCTTCATTGACACCACATGTTGTGGCCGTTCACTGTGAGCCACCACAACATATTGTGCGGCCCTCGTGGTCGCCGTAAGGTTAATGAGCGCCGTCCGTGCGCGTTACCAAGCCAGTTCAGCCCCCCCGAAACGCATGTCAGACTCCATTTCATACACACTGGGCAACCGCACTTTCGTGCTCGACCGCGACAAGGCCAGAGAGGCGTTTGCCAACAAGCGGATCATCAACGGCAAGGATTCGATGTTCTTCAACATCCTGCCGCTGAAATACCAGTGGGCCTACGAGCTTTACCGCAACATGAAGGCCAACCACTGGGAGCCGGAGGACATCCCGATGGGGCGCGACTGCGAACAGTGGCGCGGCTCCGACCCGTCGATTACGGAGATCGACCGCTGGATTATCAAGATGGGCATCGGCTATTTCTCCGCAGCGGAGGGCATCGTGGGGGACAACATCATCCATGTGGTCCGCGAGCTTGTCACCGCGCCGGAGCTGAAGCTGGTCCTTGGCCGCCACGCGCACGAGGAGAACATCCACGCGGACAGCCTCGTCTATATGCTGGCGAGCCTCGGCATCAACCCGCACGAGAGCGACGCCATGCTGGAGGACATTCCTTCGATCCAGAAGAAGACGGACCTCGTCGTGCGCAACAGCCGGGAGATGCGCCGCGACGTGGACCTGACCATCACGCGCAACAAGCAGGATCTGGCCAAGAATATGTTCCTGTTCGGCCAGTGCATGGAGGGCACGCAGTTCTACGGCATGTTCGGCATGGTCCTATCCCTTTATCGGCAGAACAAGTTCCCCGGCATCGGCCAGATGTTCCGCTACACGCTGCGCGACGAGTCCAACCACATTGAGTTGTTGCGGAGCCTTTTCTGCGGCCTCGTGGAGGAGAACCCGGACGTGTGGACGCCGGAGTATAGGCAGGAGTTGGTGGACTTGATGAAGGAGGCCGTCGCCCTTGAGAAGGAGTTCATCCGCGACTGCCTGCCGCTCAATGCCGTGGGCCTGAGCGTGGAGGAGTTCACGGGCTACATCGACTACATCGCCGACCGGCGTCTGGAGAGTTGCAACCTGCCGCCCATCCACCGCGAGCAGTTGCCCAACCCGCTGCCGTGGCTCGCCGAGATGATGGACATCAAAAAGGAGCAGAATTTCTTCGAGGGCCGAGTAACCGAATACCGCAAGTCCAGCAGCCTAGAGTCCGTGGACGACGACGACCTCTGAAATGGTATCGCAGAATCGCAACGCGATGACATTCTGAAGGTAGGGACGCCTCTCCGAGGCGTCCGCGTGAGACGTAACCAACTCCACAAACACTCACCATCCACGATGACTCCGTCGGACGTACCACATCTTCCCACGCGCAAATGGCTGCACCACATTCTGCCGCCGTGGGTCGGCTCTTCTCCCAATTACTTCATCACGCTCTGCTGCGACGAACGAACGACCAACCAGCTCTGCACCGATCCAAACGGACACATCCTGCTGGATGCAGCACGCCACTACCATGAAGGCAACAAATGGTATCTTCACATTATTCTTCTGATGCCTGACCACCTTCACGCGATCGTCTGCCTGCCACCAAATGAACAACTCCCCCGACTCATTGCGGACTTCAAAAAGTACACCGCCCGTGCCGCAGGGATCGAATGGCAGAAGGGATTCTTTGAACACCGCCTTCGCAACGACGAATCTCTGGATGAGAAACTAAATTATATCGCGATGAATCCCGTGCGTAAAGGCTTGGTTGATTCTCCAGACAAGTGGCCATGGGTATTCAGGTCTTAGCACCATCTTGTTAATACGCCCCCCCCGGACGCCTCGGAGAGGCGTCCCTACCTTA
>JBAZHO010000241.1:0-3802 GCA_041652375.1 Opitutales bacterium
CACCCAACAGTCCAGCCGCCCGCCCCACGCGCCCGTGACGCGCACGGCCCGGTAAGCAGCCGCCCAGCTCATGCCCACCTGCCTGCTCTTCTCCATCAGCTTGAGCCGCGAAGAGTCGCAGATCCAGCGCTTCTGGTAAGGCAGCAGCAGGCCGTCTGAATCTGAACTGTGAGTGATCGACTGCACTATGATACAATTTGATAAATTGTGATACCCGGCAATAAGCCGCCTCAAAGCACCCGCAAAGCCTCCTCGATGCGCTCAAGCGTGCCGCTCTGGAAACCCGACGCGCCCGCCCTCGCCGCAGCGGCCTTCGCCCTTGCGCTCTTGCGCGGCGCCCTGCGCAGACCCAGCAGCTTCTGAATGTTCGCCACGATCTCCTTCAGGTCCGCGTCAGGCTCCGCGTGGGCGAGCTGGTAGAGCACCCGCTCCCACGCCACCTGCACGGCAGCCCGCTCAAGAACGCCCTTGTCGCCCTCCAGCGCGTCGAGAATGCGCAGCGCCACCTCGCGGCAGTTTTTGACGCGCTCGACGCAGTCGCCCCCCGCGCCGACCCCTTGCGCGGAATTCGACGCCGCGACGACATCCGTCCCGATTACCGCCCGCCTGAAAAGTGAAAAGTCCATGATGAATAAAGCTCTGATTGTTACCCCTTGAGGATTCAGCCCTGACGCCCGAGCCGCTCGCTGATGCGGTCGATGCGCCCCACGGCCTCCGCGATGCGCCGCTCGAACATCTCGGAGCGCGCGATCAGCACGGCGATATGCTCGGCGTTGCGCCGGATAAGCTCGTGAACGGAAGCCAGCGCATCGTCCGTACGCTCCTCGACGGCCTGCCTGCCCGCGCCGCAGTCCCTGCGAGCATCGTCCAGCGAGGAACGCAGCCGCTCCAGCTCCGTCCTCGTGGCGAAGTCCGCCTTCGGGTCCGACTGCGCCGCGAAAGCGGCCCGGATGCGCAAAGTCAGGTAATACGCGCCCATCAGCGAGGACAGCGCCATGAGCACCGCCCCCACAAACTGCGTTCCCTCAAGTGAATCTCCGGTCATGATGAAAAAGTGCGTTGAAGTTGTGATTTGACGCGGGCGGGCGGCCTGAAGCGGCCCGATGATGCCGCCCGATCCGCATCTCCCCCTGATGCGCGGCGGCTCCGATAAGCCGGATTGTCCGGCACGGCCTGTCAGGGCGGCCCGCCCGCGTCTGTCGTTATGCGACTCCCTGTATGGAACCCCCGAATAAAAATGTTCTACTTAACCAGACTCCCCCCGAAATACAGCCCGATGATCGCGCTGAGCAGATGGGTATCCAGCGGCGTGATCACCAGCCCCTTCATCTCCTTCCACACAGTTCTGGACTCCTCGCTCGTGAAGAAAAACAGGAAGCTCTGCGCCTCCGTGTAACCCACATGCACCGCCACGCCCGGCATGAAAACCGCCACCAGCTTCGGAAACGCGATGACGAAAAACACCGCCGTCAAAGCGATGAGCCGCCGCGTCCACGCGAAACCCCGGTTCTCGTAACGCCGCGCCTCGGACACGATCTTCGCCTTCGCGTTCAGGGCCTGAAGCACGTAAGTGCGCTCCGCCTGCCGCGCCTTGGCCATGTTGGCGGCAAGACTCAGCACCCCGCCCCCGGCGGAAGAGCCGAGCAAAGTCACAAGTTCGAGTGGAAAAGACATCTGGATTACGTGATAAAATGTTCACCATTCGCGGGCATGAGAAAGGGACTCCCCCATGCCGACCCTGCCGACGACGCCGACAATATCACCGTAAAACGGCCCCTTCCACCGCTGCACAGCCTGTGCGCGATGCGCGTGCAAGGCACACTGCGCGGACACGCCCGCCCGAACGCAGCCCCAAGCCCGCAAGCGACGCGAAAAAACGACCACAGACGGGCCTCGCGCCGCAAATCCCTGCCCATAAAACGCATGCACAAGGGAAGCTGAAGCGCCCCCGCCGCCTCTGGACAGGAACAGAGAGCAGCAAAAAACGCTTAGGCATCAAGACACGTTGCCACGAAGTCTGTTTGCGCCCACGATCATTTCCCCTTACTTATCATTTGAATACGCCAAACGTGAACACCACAGACACACGACAGGCCCCGCAGCCCATTCTCCCCACGGACAACGGTCCCCGGGAATATGAAAAAGCCCCCGTGAACGCCGCGCTTGCCCCGGAGGACAAGATCGACCTGCTGCGCACGATGTATCGCATCCGCCGCTTTGAGGAACGCTCCATCCGCGCCTACCAGCAGGGCATGATCGGCGGCTTCCTGCACCTCTACATCGGGGAGGAAAGCGTCGCCGTCGGCTCGATGAGCGTGCGCGGCCCGGACGACCACTTCATCACCGCCTACCGCGACCACGGCCACGCGCTGGCCATCGGCATGAGCATGAACGAATGCATGGCCGAGATGTACGGCAAGGCGACGGGCTGCTCTCGCGGCAAGGGCGGCTCGATGCACTTCTTCGCGCCCGACAAGAACTACTGGGGCGGACACGGCATCGTCGCCGGGCAGACGCCGATGGGACTCGGTCTGGCCTACGGGCTAAAATACAAGGGCATCAAAGGAGCGGCGCTCTGTTACATGGGCGACGGCGCGGTGAATCAGGGCGCGTTCCACGAATCGCTCAACCTCGCCAGCCTCTGGAAGCTCCCCGTCATTTACATAATCGAGAACAACGGCTACTCGATGGGCACGAGCGAATCGCGCTCCAGCGCGCATCCCGGCTGCCTCGCCAAACGCGCCGAGGCCTACGACATCGACTGGGCACTTGCCAACGGGCATCACGTTTACGAGGTTCGCGCCAAGGTTGCGGAGGCCATTGAACGCGCACACGAGACCAGCGCCCCCACGGTTCTGGAACTGACGACCTACCGCTACCGGGGCCACTCCATCGCCGACGCGAACGCCGAGAAGTATCGCTCCAAGGAGGAGATCCTCGACTACCAGAGCACCAAGGACCCGATCAAGCTCTTCGAGGGAGTGCTGGTAGAAGACGGCACCCTCGACGCCGAACAGGTCAAGGAGATCGACAAGGCAGCGCGCAAAGAGGCCGCCGAAGCAGCCGAATACGCCGCAGCCAGCCCCTGGCCAACAGAGGAAACCATCACGCAGGACGTTTACTGGACCACCGACAACCCCGGAAAACACGACAACGAAGGCCGCATCTCATTTAACGATGACTGGCCAAACAAGAGCTAAGAATTCTATCCGCAGATTACGCGGATAACCCATCTTTTTCTTCCTTCTTCCCATGCGAGAAATCACCTACCGCGAAGCCATTAAAGAGGCGCTCTCTGAGGAGATTGAGCGCGACGAGAACGTTGTACTTATTGGCGAGGAAGTCGCCGAGTATAACGGCGCGTACAAGGTCACTGAAGGGCTTTGGAAGAAGTACGGGGACAAGCGCGTCGTCGATGCCCCGATCAGCGAGGCCGGGTTCATCGGCATGGGCATCGGCGCGTCGATGCTCGGCGTGCGCCCCGTGATGGAACTGATGTTCTGGAGCTTTGCCTACGTCGCGTGGGACCAGATCATTAACAACGCCGCGTCAGTCCGCTACATGAGCGGCGGCAAGATCAACTGCCCCATCGTCATACGCGGCCCGGCCAACGGCGGCACGAACGTCGGCGCGACGCATTCGCACACGCCGGAGAACTTCATCGCCAACACGCCCGGTCTGAAGGTCGTCTGCCCGGCCACGCCTTACGACGCCAAGGGCCTGATGAAGAGTGCCATCCGCGACAACGACCCCGTTTACGTCATGGAGAACACCCTCCTGTATGGTATGAAGGGCGAAGTCC
>JBAZHO010000242.1:0-3798 GCA_041652375.1 Opitutales bacterium
GTGCCGCAGCAGTTCGTGCTGGCCATGCGCTGGAGCGGCCCGGAACTCTGCGGCGCGGTGGGGCACCACCCGGCGTTCAACGTGGCTCCCTGAGGCATTCGCAAATAGAGTATTTAAAAGTCCGCGTATTACACAGATTATTGAGAAGGAAGACGTTCTGATTTTCCAATCCCTTTTTTATCCCTGCTTATCTGTGGATAAAATTCTGGGTTGTATCTCGGTTTTCTTATGGCAATCGCTATAACGAGAAAAGCTGGCGTTGGCTCATGGTCGCGCTACGGCTTGTCCGGCGGAATCACGCGCACGTCCAGCGGGCGGAGCGTGTCCAGATGCACGTCGCGCTGCGGGAAGGCGATGCAGATGCTGTGCGCCTTGAACACTTCGTCGATGCGGAAGCGCAGGTCGGATTCTATGCGGCGCAGGTCCATCGGCCTCTCCACGCTGGTCCAGTACAGAAGCTGGAAGCCAAGAGAGTTGTCCCCGAAGTCCGTGAACAGGACGATGGGGGGCATGTCTTTGTGTACTTGCGGGTGTTCAAGCGCCACTTCCATCAGAAGGTTGCGCACCAGTTTTGCGTCCGACCCGTAGGCGACGCCCACGTTCACCCTGCCGCGCACGTTGGAATCGAACAGCGTCCAGTTCGTCACGACGCGGTCCAGAAAGAAGCTGTTGGGCACGAGCATGTCCACGCCGTCGCTGCGGCGCACGCGGATGCAGCGGTTGCCCAGTTCCTCGATGCGCACGTCCTGCCCCTCCATCTCCACGATGTCGCCCACGCGCACGGAGCGTTCCGCCACGATGAGGATGCCGCAGATGAGGTTGTTGAACAGGTTCTGCGCGCCGAAGCCCACGCCGATGGCCAGCGCGCCGCCGATCACGGTGAACACGGTGATGGGTATGCCCGCCATCGGCAGGGCCACGAGCACCACCAGCACCGTCATCAGGTAGAAGGAGAACTTCTCGACCAGATTGATCAGGCTGTCGTCAACCTTTGAGTATCGGCGGACCCGGCCCGCCAGCGTCCGCGCGATGCTCTTGGACACGATTATGCCCGCCAGCACGATGCACAGGGAGATGATGAGCTGGTTGAGCTGGACGGTGTAGTCCCCGCTCTTGTAAAGCTCCATGTACCAGACTTGGTGGAACAGGTCCGAGATGTTGATTTCTGCCAGTGTTGTGCGCATTGGTGTATCCACGTCGTCAAACATAAGGGGAAGGAGGCTTCACTGCAAACGCAAGAGTGCAGTGATACGTGATTTGCGTTGGCGGATGTTCGCGCATTGTCCATTCACGGGTTATTGACAGGCGTTTTCAATGGTCGATAATTGAGGGCACACTTTGCGTGTACAGCCGTTCTTTAATCTGTGACCTGTCCGGCACTCACCTGTGTATTCTGTGGCCGCCCGGTCCCACAACCCCCGTCAGTTACCCCAAAATTACTCCATGATGAAGCAATACGAAGCTGCCGATATCCGTAACTTTGCAATTGTTGGCCATCAAGCCAGCGGCAAGACAATCCTGAGCGACGCCATGCTGGTTTGCAGCGGCAAGATTACCAGAATCGGGTCGATTCAGGCCGGAACGACGGTGAGCGACTATCACCCCAGCGAAAAGGAGCGGCAGATTTCGGTTCACGCGTCCCTGATGCATACCGAGTGGATGGACCGGAAGTTCAACATCATCGACACTCCCGGTTATCAGGACTTCATTTCGGAAGGCCTCGGCGCTCTTCGCGTGGGGGACTTCGCCCTTGTCGTGGTGTCCGCCACCAGCGGCGTCGAACTAGGCACGACGCAGGTCTGGGACTACGCCACGCGTTACGGCATCCCGAAGATGGTCGTCATCAACGGCTGCGACAAGGAGCACGCCCGCTTCAACGAGATCGTGGACCAGCTCAAGGCCACATTCGGCAAGAATCTGCTTCCCATGAACGTGCCTGCCAACCTTGGCATCGGCTTCAACGAGGTGCTTGACGTTATGCGCGTCGAACGCGTCCGCTACGCCACCGACTGCAGCGGCAAGTTCACCGAGGAGCCTCTCGAAGGCGTGGACCGCGAGATGATCAAGGAACTGCACCAGCAGGTCGTCGAATACGTCGCCGAGACGGACGACCAGCTCATGGAGAAGTTCTTCGAGAACGACGGCCTGAGCGAGGAAGAGCTTCGCGCCAGCCTGCACGCGGCCATCCAGCAGCAGATTTTCGTGCCCATCTTCACCGTCAGCGCCCAGAACAACATCGGCGTGGGACGGCTGATGGACTTCATTGCGAAATACGGCTCCAGCCCAGTGGACCGCAAGGACGTGGACGCCATCGATCCCGACGGCGGCAGCGCCCTTGTGAAGCTGGAAGACTCCGTCCCGCGCTGTTACATCTGGAAGACGATCAGCGAGGCCCACGTGGGCGATCTGTCGTTCCTGCGCCTTTACAGCGGAAGCATCAAGCCCGGCATGGAAGTGTGGAACGCCGACCGCGACAGCGCCGAGAAGATCGGGCCGCTGTCCATCATGCAGGGCCACGAACGCATTCCGGTTGAATCGCTCTGCGCGGGCGACATCGGCGTGACGGTCAAGCTGCGCGACACGCACACTGGCGACACGCTTTCATCCCAGCAGAAGCGCCTGCGCCTGCCCAAGGTGGTCTATCCGACGCCGAACATTCACGGCGCGCTCAAACTGGCCAACAGGGGAGAGGAAGACAAGCTGGCAATGGGCCTAGCCACCTTGCACGAGGAGGACCCGACATTCCTGTACCGCAACGATATGGAGACGCAGGAAATGGTCATCAGCGGGCAGGGCGAACTGCATCTTGAAGTCATTCGCGGTCGCCTGAAGAGGCGTTTCGGCGTGGACATCGAACTGGTGGAACCCAAGGTCCCCTACCGCGAGACGATCAAGGCCAAGGGCGACAGCAAATACCGGCACAAGAAGCAGTCCGGCGGTTCGGGCCAGTTCGCCGAGGTGTGGCTGCGCGTGGAGCCGCTGCCGCGCAATTCCGGCGTGGAGTTCACGCAGAGCCTCGTGGGCCAGAACGTGGACCGCGTGTTCGTGCCTTCCGTCGAAAAGGGCGTCATGAGCGCCTGCGGCGAGGGCATCGTCGCGGGGTGTCACGTAACGGACGTGAAGATCGAGTTCTACGACGGCAAGATGCACCCGGTGGACTCCAAGGACGTGGCGTTCCAGATCGCGGGCAAGGCCGCGTTCAAGGAGGCTTTCATCTCCGCCAAGCCCTGTCTGCTGGAGCCGATCTCCGAAGTCACGATCAAGGTCCCGGAGGATTACGTGGGCGATGTGATGGGCGATATTTCTTCGCGCCGGGGCCGCATTCAGGGCGTCGAGAACGAAGGCTCGTTCCAGATCGTCAAGGCCACGGTTCCGCAGAAGGAACTTTACCGCTACAGCACCATCCTGCGCTCTCTAACAGGCGGGCGCGGCCTGCACTCCGAGGCGTTTTCCCACTACGAGGAGATGCCGCGCGATCAGGAGGCCAAGATCATCGAGCTGTACAAGAAGTCTCGCCAGCAGGGCGAATAGCAGCCTCGCGGGGGTGGTTCAACCAGCCGCCGCAGACAGAAAAGCCGGTCCCGCGCACGGGACCGGCTTTTTTGTTCCCGCTGTCCGCCGGGCGGGCGGTGGTTCAGTCCATGCCGCCGGGAACCGCTTGGTAGCGCCAGAAGTGGGGCAGGGCGGGGCCGCTCAAGGTCTGATCGCTGCGGTGTACGTGGCCGTCGCCGACCAGTCGCTCGCCGACGTCGGTCCACGCGGTCAGGTCCGCGCTGGTCTGAAGCTGGTACGTCTTGC
>JBAZHO010000243.1:0-3792 GCA_041652375.1 Opitutales bacterium
GCCGGGACTGGATTCCGTCTATGGTTCCACGATCATCGCGGACAAGTTCAACGTGGACCACGGCGTGTATGAGAAGCCGCTCAATACGGAGCAGTATCTCGACCCGAGTCTGACGCTGGCCTACGCGGCGGAGCTTGAGGCCAAGAAGGCCGCCGAGGTGAAGATGCCCGACGCGACCAAGTAATAATCCGCCTGATGCCGAGCGACAGACGGGAGCGTCCAACCCGTCCCGTCTGCCGCCCGTTCCGGTTCACTGCGACTCTTACATTTTCCATATATTCGATGAGCGATACCCGCACAGCACCGCGCCCTTGGTTTTCCATACGCAAGGAATTGGGACAGCGCCGCCGTCTGATACTGACGGCGGCTTCTTTTCTGATGCCCGTCGCGGTGTGGATGCTCGTCAGCTACTGCCCGTTTATCTGGCATCCCGACGTCAAGCTTCAGTTCTCGGCGGACCGCGAGAACGTGACCACCGTGTTCTCTGCGGGCGACCATGTTTCCAAGGAGTATTTCCCGCAGTTCCTCGCGGATGTTCGCGCTGAAAACACAGCCGTGCTGAAGGGCAGGGAGGACGGGAGCGGCGAGTCCGGTTCCCGCTACCGCAGGGCCAACCAGAAGCTCATGCGGCAGATGGCCCCCGTGGCCGTGGCGAACGGCTGGCTGACCTACGATCAGGCGGCGGACGACGTCTCGATTTACAAGGTCTGGAAGGGCGTGGCCGACGGGACGCTCAAGCCCAACGGCATCACTCTCAGCAGCGAGAATCTCGCCATTGTGAGGCGCAACTGGGCGCTGATGTCCGCGCTGTCCCCGGAGTTCGATGCGCGCAAGCTGCCCGAAGTGCCGCTTGAAAAGCTGGTCCCGCAGGGCGTGCCCGCGAATCCCGTCTATCTGCCCGCGCCGCACGAGGTGATCGAGCAGGGCTACAAGGACTTCACCAAGGTTACGGACCCGGACAAGCCCACGATGGGGCAGCGCTTCAAGCAGTCCGTCTATATCATTCTGGCGGGCTTCTTTCTGTCCTGCCTGATCGGCATCCCGCTGGGCGTGATGTGCGGAACCTTCGACTTTTTCTCCAAGCTCTTCGAGCCTTTCGTGGACTTCTTCCGCTACATGCCCGCGCCGGTGTTCAGCACGCTGCTCGTGGCGGTATTCCTCGCGCACGACGCGCCGAAAATCGCGCTGGTGTTCGTCGGAACCTTCTTCCAGATGGTGCTGATCGTGGCCAACACCACGCGGCAGCTCGACGTCTCGCTCCTCGAAGCCGCGCAGACGCTCGGCGCGAAGCACTTCACCCTGATACGGCGCGTGATACTGCCCGGCATCACCCCGAACCTTTACAACGACCTGCGCATTCTGCTGGGCTGGAGCTGGACATGGCTCGTCATCGCGGAGCTTATCGGCGTGAAGAGCGGTCTGACGGAGTTCATCGAGACGCAGGGCCGCTGGCGCAACTTTGAAAGCGTGTATCCCGTGATCATCCTGATCGGCATCACCGGCTTCACGACCGACCAGATACTCTCCGCCATGCGCCGCTACTTTTTTCCGTGGACGCCGGAGGCCTCCGAAAAGAAACGCGGACCGATAGGCCGCTTCTTCCACTGGTTGCTGGACACCAGCGTGTATGACAAACCCCTCAAAGGAAAGACGTCCCGATGAGCGGCGACTTCGTACTGCCCAGTTATCTCGACCAGAGCGATGCGGTTAGCGAACGCTTTGCGCGCATTTCCCAGCGCCCTGTGAAGTTGGAGGTGCAGGGCCTCGGCAAGACCTTCCAGAGCACCGACGGCGAGTTGAACGCGCTCAAGGACATCAACTTCAAGGTCCATCGGCGGGAGTTCGTCTCCGTGATCGGCCCTTCCGGTTGCGGCAAGAGCACGCTGATTCGCATCCTCGCGGGTCTGGACCATCCGACGGCGGGGCGCTTTCTGCTGGAAGGCAAGGAGGTCCACGGACCGGGACCGGACCGCGGCATGGTGTTCCAGAGCTACACGCTTTTCCCGTGGCTGACGGTGAAGAAGAACGTGATGTTCGGCCTCGAAGTGGGCGGACGCAGCGGCACGATGGTGGAGAGCGAGGCCATGCAGTGGATCGACCTCGTGGGCCTTGGGCGCTTCGCCAACGCGTATCCCAGCCAGCTTTCCGGCGGCATGAAGCAGCGCGTGGCCATTGCCCGCGCCCTTGCCAACCAGCCGCAGATTCTCTTCATGGACGAGCCTTTCGGCGCTCTGGACGCGCAGACGCGCAGCCAGATGCAGGCCTACCTGCTCCAGATCTGGCGCAACGTGGACGTGACCATCATGTTCGTGACGCACGATCTGGACGAGGCCATCTACCTTTCCGACCGCATTCTGGTGCTCAAGGCGCATCCGGGCGAAGTGCAGGAGTTCATCGAGGTGTCCGTTCCGCGCCCGCGCGTGCCGGACCAGTTCATAAGCCCCGAGTTCCTCGCCACCAAGAAGAGGCTGGAGGAATTGATTCACCCGAAGCGTTCCGCCGTCGCCGAGGAACTGCCCGTCATCCGCATGACGTCGGTTGAAGACACCGTGGACTAACGCCAATGAAGCCACTGCGAACAGTAAAATGGGCGGAGCTTTGCTGGCCGGAGATTCTGGACTACGTTCAGGACGGGCCGAAGGCGGTGATCCTGCCCGTCGGCGCGACGGAGCAGCACGGCCCGCACATGGGCACGGGCATGGACTCCGTGGCCGCCGAAAGGCTGGCGCTGGATGTCGGGCTGCGCTGCGGCGTGCCCGTCCTGCCGACCTTGCATTACGGCTGCTCCATCGGGCATTCGCACCGTTGGCCGGGCACGGTTTCCGTCAGCCCAGTCACGCTGATCAACATGGTCGCGGAGATGGGCGAGTGGCTGTTCCGCGCGGGCTTTCGAAGGCTGTTCATCGTCAACGGGCACGTCGGCAACGCCGCCGCCCTGCGCTGCGCATTGGACACTCTGCGCTGCCGTCACGAGGGCTTGAAGGTCGCGCTGTTTAGCGACGGAGACCTCAGCCCGACCGCGCGCGCCGTGTTCTGCCGGGACGGGGACGACTGGCACGCCAACGCGGCGGAGACGGGCCTGATGATGGCCCTCGCGCCGGAAATGGTCCGCGAGGACGAGCGCGTGAATGCCGACGACCCGGACCGCACCGCGAACTGCGTGTTCGCGCATCCCGTGAACCATACCAGCGCGAACGGCGTCACCGGGCGTCCCAGCGAGGCCAGCCGCGAGGACGGCGAGGCCCTGTTCGCGGAACTGGTCGAGACTTTGTGTGAAAAGGTCCTTCGGGGCCTGAGTGAAGAGGCGCCCCTGCCCGGGGCATATTACCAGCGTATCGAGAGTCATGCGGATGCATGCCAGTGAGTCCGCCCGGCGAAGTAAACGGTAGTGTAACCTCTATTGAAAGATTGTTGATGAACAAGGACTTCTACAAGAAATACAAGACTGCGGCGGGCGGCATATACAACGATGCCGGGCCGGACGATGCGCGTATCCACACCATCGAGGAAGAGCTGCGCGCCGAGGGCGTGAAATACTGCGTGGGCGCGTACGTGGACATCCACGGCGTCGCCAAGGGCAAGTTTGTGCCCCTGAGCCACTTTCACCACTTCGCCAAGGGTTCGGAGCTGTACACCGGCTACGCGCTGGACGGCCTCGGCCAGAGTCCGAACGAGGACGAAATCGCGTCCGTGCCGGACCTCGGCCACATAATCCCGCTGCCGTGGAACCCGGAAGTGGCGTGGATGCCCGCCGACAACACGCTGCACGGGAAGCCTTACGAGGTCAGCGCG
>JBAZHO010000244.1:0-3790 GCA_041652375.1 Opitutales bacterium
GCTTCAAGTTCGTTGATGGTCAAAGGCTTCGGAATGACGAACATCTTGTTCGAGTCGATCGCCCTCGCCAGCGCGCGGTATTCACCCGCCTGCTTGACGGTCGGGTTCCACTCGATGACGGTCTTGCGGTTGATTTCAGCGCGCTGCACGTCGTTGTCTCGCGGAACAAAGTGAATCATTTGCGTGCCGAGCTTCTCGGCGAACTTCTCGATCATCTGCGCCTCGTTGTCCACGTTACGGCTGTTGCAGATCAAACCGCCAAGGCGGACAACGCCCGTTTCGGCGAACTTGAGGATGCCCTTGCAGATGTTGTTGGCCGCATACATGGCCATCATCTCGCCGGAGCAAACGATGTAGATTTCCTCTGCCTTGCCCTCGCGGATCGGCATGGCGAAACCGCCGCACACAACGTCACCCAGCACGTCGTAAAAGACGTAGTCCAGCTCGTTCTCGGCATCGTACGCGCCGAGCTGTTCGAGCATGTTGATCGAGGTGATGATGCCGCGACCGGCGCAGCCGACTCCCGGCTCCGGGCCGCCGGATTCCACGCAAAGCGAATTGCAGAAACCCTTGCTGCGGATATCGTCGAGATCCACATCTTCGCCCTCTTCGCGGAGGGTGTCCAAAACGCTGCGCTGGGCGAGACCGCCCAGCAGAAGGCGCGTCGAGTCCGCCTTGGGATCGCAACCCACGACCATCACCTTTTTGCCCATCTCTGATAGGGCGGCGACGGTGTTCTGGGTTGTGGTTGATTTGCCGATTCCGCCCTTGCCATAAATGGCTACCTTGCGCATCGGCTTTGCTTCTACAGCTACTGCCATGTGTCCTTCTCCTGTGTTGGTTGGTTCGTTACCTGTGCCAACCCTTTAACAGGATGCGTGCCAAATGCTGAAAAAGAATGTTACGACGTTGATGGACAGTGAGATAAGATTTGTTAACACGACGGTATTGCCTCGATTCACATTTCAGGCTTTTGAAATGCCTACGCCGATGTAGGGCGTAGTATCAATTCCTACATTTATGTAGGATCGTCGGAACGGCGACGGCACGGGGCGCAACGCTACTTTTATAGCGTTTTTCAAAAGACCGCCAAAATTGCAGACTAAGAGTTTATCCGCAGATTACGCGGATTACACAGATTGGAGAAAACGCGGAGAAGAGTTTTTATCCACAGATAAGCAGGGATGAAAAAGGGATTAGAAAATCAGAACCTCTTCTTTTCTATAATCTGTGTAAATCCCTGCTTATCTGTGATATAGCGATTCCCATTGATATGTGGACGCCGTCTGGAAGCACTGAAAGTGCGACATAAGATAGCCCAGGGTGGAGCGAAGCGGAACCCTGGGTACGCGTCCCAATATATTCCAAGCGCTGAAAGCGCGGCATGGTCGCCCGGTTATGCCGCGCTTTCAGCGCTTGTTCCGTATTATATAATCATTACCCGGGGTTGCGTGCTACGCACTTACCCCGGGCTATCTCATGTCGCGCCTTCAGCGCTCAGAATGTCCACATGTTGATCGAAACCACTATAGAAAATCAGAACCTCTTCTTTTCTATAATCTGTGTAAATCCCTGCTTATCTGTGGATAAAATTCTGGGTTCTGTTTCGGATTTCTTTTGGAAATCGCTATAAGTAATTCGTCTGGTCAGGTCCGCGCCGCAGTACGGGCCGTTGTCGGGGATCAGGGTCTTCAGTAAAGCAGTTCCCTGACCCAGTAGTCCCCGCCGACGACCATGAATTCGTCCTCGCCGCGAAGGATGCTGTCCGGCAGAAGGCCGCTGAAGAAGAAAATCTTGCACAGCGGAACCTGCGTCTGCCACACCGTTGAACCGAATTCCCAAGCCTTCTCCCGGTCCATGGTGAAGGAGCACAGGTTGTTCATGCGCACGCAGAAGTTGCGCTTCGGTCCGCGCTCCTTGATAAGATATTCGTCCGCGTCGTTCGTGCCCCGGTAAAGCGGGATTTTTTCGCTCCATATCCCGCGCCTGCGCAACTCGTACTGGCAGAACTCGTACAGCACGTCGAACTGGGAGTATATGGCGTTGGTCCGCGCGCTGCCCTTCATGCGGTCGTGCGCGTAGATCAGGTCCTCGTCGCTGTGCGCGGCTGTCAGCTTGACCTTGTGGAAGGTGGGGCGGATGCCCATGCGGCTCTCCACCCAGCCCTTGAGCACGGCTCCTTCCGAGGTGTTGGAGTCCAGCCCCCATGCCGATAGGAAGCGCAGATAGCTGTTGCGAAGGCTGCTGCGGGCGGAGGCCTCGTAATCGCCCCACTCGTGCAGGTTGAAGCGCACGGACATGTACTCGTTGAAAATCTCCCCCCGCCGCCTCGGGTCTTCGGTCTGGTTCAGCTTCTGGAACAGGAACTTGTTCGTTGCCACCACGCCGTCCAGCTCCAGAGGGCGCGGTTCCTCGTTGAACTCGCTCGAAGCAATCACCCAGGGCGGGATGTTGCACAAGTTGATGAGCTGGGGCATGACTTACCCGAGACTTCGCCGTAAGCCTTGCCTTAGTCAACAACTAAGCGGCGGCCTACTGCTCTTCAGCCAGCATGTCCTTGGCCGCGAGGATCAGGAACACGTAGTCCGAGGTCGGTATCCCAAGGCAGTATTCCGTCTGCTGCCATAGGAAGGGCCAATCGAGAAGCTCCGGGAAGTCAGGCCTTATGAGGGCCGTTCCAGACACGCTTCCGCCGGGGATGTACGACCAGTCCGCGCGATTCACGCCGTAGGCTGTGAGGACGGATTTGGCCCCCACTCCGGATACCAGCGAGGCGTTGTTCGGCCCCGGATGGCAGCCCAGCACAAAGTCTATGGCGTGCAGCATGAACTTGGACGGGAAGATGTCCGGCACGCTCTTGTGCAGGAAATACTGATGGACGCCGAAGTCCTGTATGCCCCAGCCAGCGCCCCAAACCACCGGCTCATACGGTATGCCGTAGGGAGTCCCGCTTTCGAGAATGTCCACCTCGGCCCGGTACTGCTCAAGAGCCGCACGCATCTGCTGCGTGAAGTCCCCGTCGTCAACCAGCGCGATTGCCCGCGCGCCAAGCCAGCCGTAATGTTCCATGTCCGATTCTATCGCGCCTGCAAGCCCGATAATGGCCGCCTTGTAACGGGGATCGCCCGTCGAAACGAGCAGTTCCACGGCGGCAAGGATGCGTTCCGGCGCGTCAGCGGGGGCGTTCACCCTGTCCCACAATTCCCCTGCTATGCGCAGGCAGTCTTCGGAAAGATCGTTGTTGTAACCCTTCATGGCGCGGGACGTTGCGGCGAGGGCCGCAGCCGCCTGCATCTCGTGCAGGGGGTTGTCCTCCGTGAACACCCAGCGGTCGTCCGCCGATCCGGGGAAGCCCAGCGGCGGCAGGCCGTCGATCTTCGGCTCGCTCTGGTCGCCGCGCTTGGCGTAGTCCATGTGAACCTTCATCGCCGTTCCCTTGTCATCGTCCATGAACACGATGTTGTCCGTCATCGTCGCGGCGTCGCCCAAATGCGTGTACTGGTGCAGGGAGGCGTCCTGAATGCCCCGGTATAGGCAGCCCATCGACTTGTAGCCGCCGACGATGGACAGCGCGCCGTGCTCGATCTGCTGAAGCATGTCGGGCTTGCCGTCCGGGCGGTGGATCAGGACCAGCTTCTGCTTCTGGTCCACGGTGGTTTCGTCAAGCTGCGGATGGAAAAGCTCCCATGCCCAGGACAGGCCCAGAATGGTTCCGGCCTGCGATTCCACGCGCAGGTCGTAGTCCCCCGCGTCGTGCCAGCCGCCCACGTTGAGGCCCGGCACGTGATCG
>JBAZHO010000245.1:0-3784 GCA_041652375.1 Opitutales bacterium
CCCTCCTTGCGCTCGCGCTCGCTCACGCGGCGGCAGAATTCAAGGGCCTCGTCCCGGCTCACGCGCTCCACGGGCAGGTCGGGTCCCGCTTTCTGGAAATAGCTGGGTTCGTCATCCATCACGGCCCTCCACTGCCCCAGCGTCACCTCGCAACGCCCAAGCCAGAAACCCTGTGAAAGCCTCACCGAATGCTGCGGGGATTCGCGCTCCAACCGCTCGGGATCGTCCGCCGCGCCGCCCATCGTGAAAGAACCCGGCTCCACCCAGAGCATGACGACGCCGCAGTCCGGGACGGTCCAGTTGCGCCCCTCCACCGCGCCCGTCATCACGTCTAGCACCGCGTTCAGCCGCAAGGTCAGCCGCGCCTCCACCACCCCGTTGACGCGAGCCTCCCTGAAGCCGCGAAGCCGCAGCCGGAAATCGTAAGGCCCGGTCGGAATCCCGGCCAGAACCAGAGGCGTCCGCCCCATCGGGGAGCCGTCGGCGGCAAAGACATCCGCGCCCTCCGGCTGGCTGTCCAGCACCAGACTGCCGCCCGCGATAGTGCCGGAAACCATCGAACAGCAACCTTTGAGGACCTCAGCCGTTTCCCGCACCGGGGACCAGCCATCCAGCCTGTATTCAATCAGATAGCGCCCCGTGGGCAGGCCGTCCAGCGAAGCGGGCGTGACGCCGCTGCGCATGGATTCGGGCAGCTCGTCCGGCGCGCTGACGATTTCCCACCTCAGCGACGCGGGATCGCTTTCCACTAGAAGCGAACCGGTGGAACGGGTCAGGTTCATCAAAGGAATGTCCGTGAATTGCCCTGCGACGATCTCCACGCTCCGCGAAACCGTCTCGTAACCCTCCTTGGAGATGGTCAGCGAATATGCGCCCGGCTCAAGATCGTTGACAAGCGCGGGAGTCCTTACGACCCGCGCGTCTCCCACGCCCAACGCGGCCCCGCCCGGAACCGTCCTCACTATCAGCCCACCGTGCCACTCGTCCAGCAGGGCGACGGGGGAGGGCTGCGGAGGGACAGGTTCGGCGGAAGACCCGCCGCCTGCGGCCTGAACGGCGTCCGGGAGCACGGCGTCAGCCGCAAGAACGGGGGCAACGCCGGGAGGCGCGTCCTGCGTCGCGGGTGCGACGGCAGCGCCAGCGGAATTCACGTCGGCAGGCCCCTGCGGAAGCTCCGGCGACGCGGCTGGGCGAGGCGCAGCAGGGACCGACGACGACGGACCCCTGTCACGGTGAGGCGTGAAAAGCAACAGAGCCGCCAGAGTGCCGAGCGCCGCCGCGCCAAGCCAGAGGCCGCGCCGCAGGCGGGACCTGCCCTGCAGCCCGCGCAGCGCGTCGAGAGCCTCGCCCGCGCTCTGAAAGCGCGCGCCGGGGTTGAACTCCAAACAGCGGAAAACCCATTTGTCCCAGCCCTTGGGCAGGCCGGAGACAAGCTCCGAGGGCGCTCGCGCAGCACCCACGGGGCTGCGCCCGGTGAGCATGCGATACGCCATGACGCCCACGGAATAGATGTCGCTGCGGGCATCAGCCACGGACCCCGTGCGAAGCTCCGGGCTCATATAATCGATCGTGCCCACGAAAGCCGAAGAACCGAGCGGAGCTTGGGACGGGTGCTCCGACTGGCCGAGAACTATTGTGGCGTCGGGATTTTCCGGCACGGAGGCCACGCAAAGAATGTCCGCCCTGCCGTCCGCCGCCTCCGCATCGGCCAGAACCGGGGACAGCGCCAGATCGAAATCGCTGATGAGGTATTGCCCGGAGCTTTTGCGCAGGACGTTGGCGGGCTTCAGGTCCCTGTGAACGACGCCGTGTGAGTGCGCGCAGGCGAGGCCGGAAAGGATTTGAAGCAGCGCCCCGCGCACCTCGCGCGGCGGCAGTCGCCCTCCACGCTCGCGGAGCAGACCCTCCAGACTGCCCCCGTCCGCGTATTCGAGGGCGATGTAGTTGCGCCCCCCATCCGTGCCCGCGTAGAGCACGCGCACGATGTTCGGATGGTCCAGCAAGGCCAGCGTCCGGCCCTCGCCGGAAAGGAAACGCTCGAACTGCTCCCGCGAGGAAGGCGCGCAGGACATCAGCTTGATCGCGCAACGCTGCCCCAGATGCCGCTGGCGGGCCATGTAAACCTGAGCCATCGCGCCGGCGCCGATGAAGCCCTCGATCACGTAATCCCCTATGCAGTCCCCTGCCGACAAGCCGCCGGAAGGGCCTTCATCGGGGGCCGGTTCGTGAAGAGTGTCATCCCCTTGCGCCAAATCCATGAATGAATATGCGCAAATCGTTGCGAATTATTCAAGCACTATGCCCAGCGCGTCGCTGCGGCGCATGCCCATTCTGCGCCCTTGACATTCGATGGCAATGGGATCGCCGAGCGGGGCAACCTGCACGAGCGAAACGTCCACGCCCGGCATGATGCCAAGTTCGGCAAGTCTCTGCTCGTAGTCGCCGGGAAGCGCAATCCTGCTGATGCGCCCCTTCTGCCCTACCTGCAACATTCCTAAAAATCGTTCTACTGCCATATTCGCTTGCATCCAGCTTCCTGAGACATAGTCTCATCACTCCGGTCGCTTCTTGTCAACTCTAATAAAGACGGACAATAACAAACCGGATTAACCGCGCAAATAGAGTAATGCACAATGGGAACTGAGAGCCTGATCGTCGGAGCCGTGATCCTGCTGGCCGTTCTGGTCATGGCGCGCCATTTCCTGCGCGTAGGCCGCAAATCGGGCTGCGGCTGCGGGAACTGTCCAGCAAGACGCATTCCAGCGCGACGCGGACGCTGAATCTGCTCATTTTAGTCTGCCCGAGCATCCCGGCATTGCCCGCCGGGCGACAAGGCGTCATGATACCGCCCCATGCCCGCCGATCCCTCAATCGACTTGTACGCAGCCGCACCCGTGTCCCACGTGCTGCCGGAACACCTCAACGAACGCGTCATCCTCTGCTGCGGAGAAGTGGAAGATGAACTCACGCGCGCCTTTCGCGCTCTGGACGGCAAGGCCCTGTTCGTGCAGCAGTACCGCTGTTACAAAGTCTGGAAATACGCGGACTTCACCCTGATACTCGCGGGCATCGGCACGGGAACCCTCGAACCCCTGCTCTGGGAGATACTACCCGCAGGCATCGTGAAGAAAATCGTGCTAATCGGGACTGCGGGCTGCGTCAGCCCCAGCGCCCCTGCGATGGGCTGCGCCCTGCCCATACGCGCCGCCTACCCCTGCGGAACCGGCATCGACGCCGAAGTGGGATTCGAACCCCTGCTGCCCGACTGGCCGACCCTACCGAAGAACGCGGCAAGCTGCACCATCGCCTCCAGCGACTTCTTCTACGGCTACTCGGACCGGGTGCTCGACGGCAGCTTCCGGGCCTGTCAAGGCCCCTTCCGCGAACGCTACAAAGCCATACGCGACCGCACGGACCTGATAGACATGGAAGTGGCCCCCTTCTACTACTTCGCGCCCCGCTTCGCCCCAGCGAACAGCCTCGAATACATAGCCATCAAAGGCTCATCGAACGCGCTGGGCAAAGGAGAAGAAATGAACTACTTCTCCGGCACAGTGATGGAACACTGCGCCGATCAAGCCATGAACATGCTGGGCATCCGAGCCTGAGCCGCCGTCCGGTGAAGTAAGGCGATTTCCACAAGTCCGCCGAAATAACAAAGAAAAAAGAGAAGAATTTTATCCGCAGATAAGCAGGGATTTACGCAGATTATTGGAGAAGAAAAAGTTCTGGTTTTCCAATCCATTTTTTATCCCTGCTTATCTGCGGTTAGAGCGTTTGCCAA
>JBAZHO010000246.1:0-3770 GCA_041652375.1 Opitutales bacterium
CCGTGAGGCAGGACGCGGCCCAATAAGCCCCACCCTGCCCCCGCACAAACCTAAGGCGGCCTGTTCCAGACGGAGCAAGGCCGCCTTCGCGCGTGTGAAGCTCCTGCCTTGCCTTGGGCAAAGACAGGTGCAATAAACTGCCGGATGGACCGCATTGCCTCATGTTTCCAGAAGGCACGCAGCGAGAACCGCGCCGCGTTCATTGCCTATATCTGCGCCGGAGACCCGGATTACGCCACCTCGCTACGCGCCTGCAGGACGCTGATCGACAGCGGCGTGGACCTGATCGAACTGGGCATGCCCTTCTCCGACCCGCTGGCCGACGGCCTGACCAACCAGCTCGCGGCGGAACGAGCACTGGCCGCCGGAATCACGCAGGCAGATGTGTTCCGTCTGGCAAAACAGGTGCGCGCCATGACGGACATCCCGATCATCTTCTACACGTATTACAACCTCGTGCTCGCGCACGGGGAGGACGTGTTCTGCCGTCACTGCGTGGAAGCGGGCGTGGACGGCGTGCTGACGCTGGACCTGCCGCCGGAATACGCGGGCAGCATGATCGCGGCCTGCAAGGCACACGACCTGAAGAACGTTTTCATCATCGCCCCGACGACCCCGCCGGAGCGCATGGACAAGATCTGCGCCGTGGCGGACGGCTTCATCTACTACGTGTCCCGCGAAGGCGTCACGGGCGAACGGGCTACATTGAGCGACAGTATCGGGGCCAAGGTGGCGGAAATCCGCAGGCACACCAGTCTGCCCGTGGCCGTCGGCTTCGGCATATCCAAGCGCGAACACGTCGCCGCGATTGCGAAGATGGCCGACGGAGCCGTGGTGGGCAGCGCACTGGTCAACTGCATCGGCAACCCCGACGGCGACCGCGACGAGATGATAGCCAAGCTGGAAGCCAAAGCCAAGGACCTCGTGGCCGGCTGCCCGATAAAGAATTAAGAAGTACTATCCGCAGATTTTCGCGGATTACACACCCCTGTTATTTCTTCTTCTTCATGGACGACCGCTTCAAGAGGACCCGCCTGCTGATCGGCGACGAAGGACTGGCCCGGCTGGCCCGCGCCCGCGTGCTCGTCGTCGGCCTCGGCGCGGTGGGCAGTTTTGCGACGGAGGCCCTTGCGCGCAGCGGCGTGGGGCATCTGCGCGTCGTGGACAGCGACCTCATCACGGAATCCAACTGCAACCGCCAGCTTTACGCGCTCACAAGCACCCTTGGCCGGTCCAAGGCGGAAGCGGCCCGCGAGCGCATCCTCGACATCAACCCCGCCTGCGAAGTCGATGCCCGGACGGTGTTCGCCAACGCGGCCAGCCTGCCAGAACTGCTGGCGAAGCCGCTCGACATCGTGGTGGACGCCATAGACTCGCTGAACTCGAAGGTCGATCTCATGGCTGCGGCCCTGAACGCCGGCATCCCCATCTACTCCAGCATGGGCGCGGCCCGCCGCCGCGACCCCTCTCTGATCAAAGTGGCGGACATCTCAAAGACCCGCGTCTGCCCGCTGGCAAGGTCGGTCCGCAGCCGCCTTCACCGCCGGGGCATCGAAAGCGGCGTGACCTGCGTCTATTCAACAGAACCCGCGCCCGAAGACAGCTTCGCGCAGCCCGAAGCCGCCGACATCCCGGAGCAAGGCCGCGCAAGGGTGATAATGGGCAGCCTGCCGACAATCACGGGCATCTTCGGCCTGACGCTGGCCAACGCGGTGATCGACCATCTGCTGACATGATTACACGGAGCCACGGCCTTGCAAGAGCAGTCGGCTAATGTCAGATTTGAAAACTTCATCATGGAAATGCGCCTTTACGACACCCTTTCGCGCGATACCCTGCCTCTTTTTGCGGCTGACGGCAGGCGGCTGCGCTTCTATGCCTGCGGGCCTACGGTTTACGGCCCGGCCCACATCGGCAACTTCCGCACCTTCTCGCTGCTCGACGTGCTGCGCCGCACAGCCGAGGTCGCCGGACTGGACCCACTTTACGTGCGCAACATCACGGACGTGGACGACAAGACGATCCGGGGTTCCGCAGCCGACGGCACTTCGCTGGAGGCATTTACGCGCATGTGGACGGAGAAGTTTCACGCGGACTGCGCCTCGCTGAACCTGATCGTGCCGGACCACGAGCCGCGCGCGACGGAGCACATCGCGGAACAGATCTCGCTGGTGGAAACGCTGCTGGAAAGCGGCCATGCCTACGTGGGCGGCGACGGCTCGGTGTATTACCGCGTGGCGAGCTTCTGCGAATACGGCAAGCTGTCCCACTTTCACCCGGAAGAGCTTCAGACGCAGGACACCAACAGCGCGGGCAAGGCCAACGTGGCCGACGAGTACGAGCGCGATCAGGTGGCGGACTTCGCGCTGTGGAAGGCTTACAAGGACGAGGACGGCGCGGTGTCGTGGCCCGGTCCGCGCGATCCCGCCACGGGCCTGCCCATCGCGGGGCGCCCCGGCTGGCACCTTGAATGCAGCGCCATGAGCATCAAGTATCTCGGCGAGAGTTTCGACCTGCACGCGGGCGGCGAGGACCTCTGCTTCCCGCATCACGAGAACGAGATCGCACAGAGCGAGGCCGCCACGGGCAAACCTTTCGCGCGGCACTGGATGCACTGCGTCCACCTGCTCGCCGAGGGCAAGAAGATGAGCAAGAGCCTCGGCAACTTCTACACGCTCGCGGACCTCGTCGCCAAGGGCAACGACCCCCGCGCCGTGCGTTTCCTGCTAGTCAGCTCCAGCTACCGCCAGCAGCTAAACTTCACGCTCGCCAACCTCAAAGGGGCCGAAAGCGCGCTGAAGAAGCTGGACAAGGCGCTGGAGAACCTGCTGGGCAAGGCGGGGCTAGACCGCGCGACTTTCGACGGCGACGCCTTCCCCCGCGCCGATGCCGATGACGTCGCCAAAACGCCTTTCGCCCCCGCGCTGGAAGCCCTGTTCGACGACCTGAACACCGCTGCCGCCCTCGGCGCGACTTTCAACGCCCTGAAGGCGGAATCCACGAATCCGAAGGCCGATCTGGCCGCGCTCAAGACCGTTCTCTACGCGCTGGGCATCCAGCCCATCCCGGCGAAGGAAGAGTCCGGCGACGAAGCCCCAGAAGAGGTCATGGCGCTGGCACAGAAACGCTGGGAGGCAAAGCAGGCCCGCGACTGGGCAGCAGCCGACACGCTCCGCAAGGAAGTAACCATTCTAGGCTGGACGATCCTAGACCGCAAGGACGGCTGGGACCTGAAGAAGGCGTAAGAACCCAACTTGAAGAATAAGAGTATCCGCAGATTACGCGGAAAAATCTTCATTTTCCCTACCCCATGAGCATCCCCTACAAAATCAGCACGCTTGTTTACATCCGCGACGAAGCTGGGCGCATACTGTTGCTGGAGCGGCTGAAGTCGCCCAACCTCGGCCTTTGGAGCAGCATCGGGGGCAAGCTGGAGATGCAGCTCGGCGAGAGCCCGTTCGAGACCGCCATCCGCGAGGTGAAGGAAGAGACCGACTTCGACATCACGGAAAAGGATCTGCACCTGTTCAGCATCGTGGCCGAAAAGGGCTACGAAAACACCTGTCACTGGCTGATGTTCCTGTTCGATTGCCACAAGCGCATCGGATACCTGCCGCCGGACCTGCCCGAAGGCCACCTCGCCTTCCACGACCCGGAGGACATAATGAGCCTCGACATCCCCGAAACCGACCGCCTGTGGCTCTGGCCCATATGGTTCGACAAGCGCGACGGCTTCACCAGCATACGCATAGACTGCCGGATAAGCCCGC
>JBAZHO010000247.1:0-3753 GCA_041652375.1 Opitutales bacterium
ACGAGGGCAAGCAGTACTTCGTGGGAGACATCAGCGTGGAGGGCGAGGAAGTTTTCCCGGAAGTCTTCATCACCCGCGCTCTTATGATGATTCCCGGCGACCCGTTCAGCCCCAAGAAGCTCGACGCGGATATCAACAGAATCGAGGATATGTATGGGACTATGGGCAGGCTCGAAGCCCACGTCCGCGCAGAGCGCATCCCCAATCTGGACACGGGAAACATCGACATCCGCTACCAGATCACCGAGGGGGAGGAGTTCAAGATCGAGACGATCAACATCGACGGCAACACCAAGACCAAGAGCATCGTTGTTCTTAGGGAACTGGCCATGCGCCCGGGGCAGATTTTCAACACCATGTGGATGAAGTCGTCCGAAGCCCGTCTGAAGAATACGCGCTTCTTTGACGAAGTCACCGTGTCTCAGGAACCCACCAACATTCCGGGGCGCAAGAACATGAAGGTTTCCGTCCACGAGGCTCCCACGGCCACTTTCCAGTTCGGCGTCGGGTTCAGCACCGTCGAACAGGCGACCGCATTCTTTGAATACTCGCAGGGTAATTTCGACCTGTTCAACTGGAGGTCGTTTTTCCAAGGCGGCGGACAGAAATTCCGCATCAGGCTGTCTGTCGGCTCCGTGTCCAGCGAGGCGATCATGTCCTTTGAAGAGCCTTACTTCATGCAGCAGCGCCTAGGCCTCGGCTTCGAGCTTTACCGCAGGGAGACGGAGTACAACTCCGACTACTACAACGAAATCCGCACGGGTCTTACAATTTATGCCAGAAAGAGGCTTTTCGAACGCTTCGAAGGACGCCTCACCTACACGCTGGAAAACGTCAACATCGACATGGTCGCCACCGGGTCTTCCCCTGTGTATGAACTGGAAGCGGGCAACAGGATTGTGTCGAAACTCGGTTTGATCATCCAGCGCGACACGCGCAACGACATGCTTTTCACCACCAGCGGCTCGCGCATCTTCCTTGGCGCAGAGTTTGCCGGTTTGGGCGGAGACACCAAATATTTCAAGCTGGAGACACGTAATTCTTTGTTCCTCCCCACCTTCGAAACGGGAGAACAAGTTCTCTCCCTTCTCGCCAGAGCCGGCACGGTGTGGTCGATTGGGGACTCTGTTTACGTTGAAAACCTCGATTGCAGCGTTCCCTTCTTCGACCGTTTCTTCCTCGGCGGCCCCCAGAGCCTGCGCGGATTTGAATACCGCGAAGTTGGCCCGCGCGACCCGGTGAACAGTGAACCGGTAGGCGGCAACACGTATGCTTTCTCCAGCGTGGAATACACAATCAAACTTGCGGAACAGTTTCGTATAGCAATATTTTACGACTGCGGTTTCGTCAATTCCGACTCGGCTAATTTCGATCCCGTGTTCTTCAATGACGACTGGGGCATAGGCATCAGGCTGCTGGTTATGAACAACCCTCTCAGTCTCGACTATGCACTCCCGTTAACAAAGGACGATTACAACGACCAGGGAGGACAGTTCAACTTCTCATTTGGCACGAGATTCTAACACAGTATAGGTACCACAAGTCACAACCAGACCCCCAAACGTTCATGAACAAAATATTCGTATTGATTGCCGCACTTGCACTTGCGGCAAGCTCGGCACTCGCCCAGCAGACAGGCATTGTAGATGTTCAGCGCGCCTCCCAGTCCTACTGGAAGTTCTTGGCGGAACAGCGTAGCCTCGCCGACGAGCAACAGCGCTTCGCCGAGATGCAGCAGAAGATATCCGGCAGCGTGGACCAGCTCACCAAGGATATGAATGCGGCTCTTGAAGACGCACAGAACCCCGGTTTGAGCGAAGAGCGCAAAGCGGCGGCCCAGACGCTGGCGGAAAGCAAGAATCAGGAGATCATCCAGCAGAAGCAGACCTTCCAGATGCTCTATCAGCGCGTTCAGCGCCGCTTCCAGGACAATCAGGCCATCATCGAGTCCGACATTGCGGCGTCCATTCACAAGGTCGCCAAGAAGGATAACCTCGACACTGTGTTTTTCTCCAGCGTCGCTCCTTACGGCAAGATCGACATCACTGACGAAGTGATCGAAGACCTCAACAGCACACAGCCTGCGATCCCCCCGGCGGCAGCCCCGGCAGCAGTCGCTCCCGCAGCAGCAGCCCCGGCAGCAGCGAAGTAGTAGCTGATCAAGGCACTTGATGCTTTTACGAAGTCCGGCCTGCCACGCGCAGACCGGACTTTTTTTTGTGCGGCATTATGCGCATGACTTGGCGCGGTTACATGTGTTATGACTTCTCCTGCATCATAAACCGCTTTTCAGGCATGGACATACATATCCCGTTCGCCGAATTGGAAGAACTGTTTCCGGACGCAGAGAAAAGGGGCCTAGCAAGGCCCGTCATTAAAGGCATAGCTTCCTTGGAGGAAGCGGGACCGGACGATCTTACATTCGTTTCCAGCGTCAGGTTTGCGCCCAAACTGCAGGCGTGCCGGGCTGGCGTCGTGTTCATTCCCACCGGGATGGACGCGGTTCCGGCACAGGGGCAGGTTTTCATCGTCACCGCAGATCCCTCGCTGGCCCTTGCCAGAATATGCGAACGCGTCGAACTGGTCCTCCGCCCGCGCCCCATGCCGGGAGTGCATCCGAGCGCCTGCGTCGATCCGTCCGCGCAGATCAGCCTTCTGGCCCACGTCGGACCCGGATGCATCGTCGGCCCCCTCGCCGTCATAGACGAGGGCACGATTCTGGAGTCGAACATTCACATCGGCAGGGCCGTCCGCATCGGCAAGGACTGCCATATCCAGCCCGGAGTGATTGTGACCGACTACTGCGAGATTGGCCAGCGCGTCCGCATCCAGCCCGGCGCGATAATCGGCGGGGACGGCTTCGGCTACATTCAGGTCGGCAAGCTGCCGGACTTGATCCACTACAAGGTCCCGCAGATCGGCATCGTGGTGATCGAGGACGACGTCGAAATCGGGGCCGGAACCTGCATAGACCGCGCGCGTTTCGGCAAGACGCTGATAGGGCAGGGGACCAAGATCGACAATCTGGTCCAGATCGCCCACAACGTGAAGATCGGTCGCCGCTGCATCATCTGCTCGCAGGTGGGCATTTCCGGCAGCACCACTATTGGCGATTACGTGGTGATGTGGGGGCAGGTCGGCACTGTCGGTCATATCGAGATAGGCGACGGGGCCTTCATCGGAGGGCAGGCCGGAGTCACCAGCAACATCAAGGCTGGCGAAAAAGTGACCGGGACGCCTGCGCGGTCGATGTTCGATCAGCGCAAGATCGACGCCCTCGCGCTTAAACTTCCCGAGCTATTCAGACGGGTTGACGTCATCGAGACCCGCCTGCCTTCAGCCTCTTCCGAACAGAAACAATAATGTCCCCGACAGAGGCTTCTTTACATTTGGGTTAAAGACTAGCAGAACGGACCATTCCATCCACTTACCATGACGCAAATTGGCGAAATGAAAATTATCTCCGGCAGCGCGAATCCGCAGCTTGCCAAGGGGATATGCGAATACATCGGCACGGACCTGTGCCAGACAACGCTCAAGCGCTTTCCTGACGGAGAGATATTCGTCAAGATCAACGAGAACGTGCGCGGCACGGATCTATTCATCATCAACCCGACCTGCCCGCCAGCCAACGACAACCTCGTCGAGCTTCTCATCATGATCGACGCGGCGAGGCGCGCGTCCGCCCAGCGCATCACAGCCGTGCTGCCCTTCTACGGCTACGCCAGACAGGACCGCAAGGATCAGCCGCGC
>JBAZHO010000248.1:0-1882 GCA_041652375.1 Opitutales bacterium
GCTGGCGACAAGGCCCGCGACGGCCATGATGGCGAACAGCGAGCTACCGATACCCGTGCCGAGGATGGTCTTGAAACCGTCGAAGAGAGGTTCGCTGCTGGCGGCGATGCCCGCGGAACCGGGGGCTATGCCGCTGTTCAGGAACAGGACGGCGAAGGCAAAGATGATCAACGTGCCGATGCCGAGGATGAGGCCCTTGGGAAGGTCGCGCGAGGGCTGGTGGGCTTCTTCGGCGGCCAGAGGAAGCTGTTCGATTGCGAGGAAGAACCAGATGGCGAACGGCAGGGCGCCGACGATGCCTATGGAACCGAAGGGCAGGAAGCGGGAGCCGCCTTCGACGGGGTCGATGTTGAAGAGCATCGCGCTGTCGAAGTGCGGAATCGCAAGCAGGCAGAAAATGGTCAGGATGGCCAGCGATATGAAGGTGATCACGACCGTGAACTTGAAGGAGATTTCAACGCCCCAGATGTTCAGGCCGACGAACACGCCGTATGCGAGCAGCCACCAGAGGGGATCGTAGGCCGCCGGAGTGCCGAAAATGGCCCCCAGATAACCGCCGATGCCCACCACGATGACGGCGGGCGTGAGAACGTATTCCATGTTCTCGGCCATGCCGGTGATGAATCCGCCCCAAGGTCCCATCGAGGAACGCGCAAATGAATATGCGCCGCCCGCGTGCGGAAGGGCCGCCGTCATTTCGGCGATGCTGTAACAGAGGCCAAGATACATCCCGGTGACGATCACCGTGGCGATCAGAAGGCCGCCGAAACCGCCGGACCCAAGGCCGAAGTTCCATCCGAAAAAGTCACCCGATATAACCGCGCCGACGCCCAGAGCCCAAAGGCTCCAGAGTCCCGCGTAACGCTTCAGACCACGCTTTTCGAAAAACCCGTCTTCGGTTTTCCGGTATTCGACACTTCCGTGCTTCATATTTTCCATGAGATCTCTCCAGTTTCGTTGTAGTAGGACAGGCGCCTGCGCATAGGGGCACAGCGATAACAGCGGAGGACATGCTGCTTGCGCTGTGCCAGAACTGGTTTCAATCCACGTTTACATCCAGAATGGCATATTTTTTGACGCTGTATCGTTCACTTGCCGAAATGCCGCCGAAAACGCGCTGGCCAATTTTACGCACACAAACGCGGGCCGCGTTGCCGAGACCCGCGTCTTATATAAAGAAACAACCCCCGCCGCCGCCTGCCGGATAAACCGCGCAGAAAGTCCGCCCCGATTGCGAATGGAATTCCCTGACGGCGAACTTCGATCATAAAACACTGATGCCAAGACGATTGGATAAATCATGAGATATCATTGTCCATCGATTCCTTGACAGAATGGGATTTCGGCGTTGTCTATGTTGTCGTCCGTTAGATTCACCCCAACCAACTCTCCCTACGTCATGAAAACCGTATTAGCCTGCGTGTCCGCAGTATTGTTAGCATTCAACATCTCAAACGCCAGAGCACCCTGGCTTGATTCAGGAACCGATATTGGCGACGACTGGAAATATTGCTCATGGTTCGGCATTTACTACGACGCGCCGGACTGGAACGATTGGATTTACCACGAAACGCTCGGGTACATGTGGGTTTACGCCGAAGACGAGTCCAACGTCTGGTTGTACGATATGGACTACGAATGGATCTGGACCTCGGCGGATTGCTACCCCTTCTGCTGGAGCTACAACGATCAGGACTGGCTGTGGTATAACACCGCAACAACCGACCCTGCACTGTTTTACAGCTATCGTTACGAGACTTGGAAGTCCACCGCGCACGTTATGTACGGCAATCCGGCCTCCGCCCAGATCGGCGACAGCACGCCCGTGACTACCGAAACGATCGGCACATTGGGCGGCACAATCACCATCGACGAAGGCCCG
>JBAZHO010000248.1:1892-3742 GCA_041652375.1 Opitutales bacterium
CAGGCGTGACCATCGACATACCTGCCGGAGCCTTGCCCGCAGACACCGATCTTACGATTTCCAGCGTGGACGCGGTCATCGACACCGCCAGCGGAGAGGTTTCCGGTCGCGTAATCGGAATAGAATCCTCCGGCGTGACGACATTCGACCAGCCGCTCACGATCACGATTCCGTTCGACCCGACCGCAGGCTACATCCCGATCCCGTACTACATCGGACCGGACGGCCTGCTGGTGCCCTGTCAGATTGTTTCCATAGACGAAGTGAACGGCACGATGACGTTCCAGACCTTCCACGCGTCCATATTCACAGACGTGCTGGCGTATGTGATCGACACCATCTTCCCCGTGTACGGCGGAAGGAACATTCTCGATTACACGCCCGACATCAACGGATTCCAGATCCTGAACACGGGTTCCATCTACAACCCCGGCGGAGAGTGCTTCGGCATATCGGCCTTCGCACAGTGGTATTACAGGACCGGACACGGCACGCTGTACACAAGTTATATGGATGACATACCTCTGTCCGGCGGCGCGACCACCAAGGGCCAGAACATCATCGCCACCCGCGCCCACACCTCCGTGGCGAGATACTGGAACCAGTATCTGCCCGGCATCATGCCACAGTATAACCTCAGCGACGGTCAGATATACATATCCATCAAGAACTACATCGATAATCAGGCCACCCCGGCAATCCTGTATCTGAACAGTCCCGGCGCGGCACACGCAGTACTGGCGTACGGGTACGACCACGGCGACATAAGCATAAACGACCCGAACCACCCCGGAGTCATGCAGCCGATGGCCTTCAACGTTCTGTCGTCCTCATTCGACGATTATCAGGGCTACCCGAACATCCTTCTGATCGGAACCGGATCGTTCTCGTTCGAACAGTTCTCAAACATCTATCAGGACGCCGTTAACGACTTCGACGGCAGCGGACTGGCGCAGGTCAACGTCACCTCGCATCAGGACGGCGAAGATGTTACGGAACGAACCATCTATCTGTCCGGCACGATATCCAGCGGTTCGGTTCTTGTGGACAAACTGGTTGTCTGGCTCAACGC
The DNA here is from genome assembly GCA_041652375.1 of Opitutales bacterium. Classification (GTDB taxonomy): domain Bacteria; phylum Verrucomicrobiota; class Verrucomicrobiia; order Opitutales; family Oceanipulchritudinaceae; genus Verruco-01. Next base: position 2,965 of record JBAZHO010000248.1, read on the forward strand.
CGCGAGCAAATTTGAGGCAAACGTCGATACGTCCGGCAACTTCGTCGTTCCAATCAGTCTCGTCGCCGGGGAAAACAACCTTACCTTCGAGACCAAGGGCAAGGACGCCAGCAGCAACGTCATCGACGTCCAGAACACGCAAATGGTCCCGTTCGTGCTCAACTATGTCAGCGACAATGCGGTCATCCTCGTGACGCTCACTTGGAACACGACCAACACCGATATCGACCTGTACACATACGACCCGACCGGGGATGTCTCATGGTACGGCCACATGGGAACCGCCGACGGCGGAATACTCGACTTCGACAACACGACGGGGTACGGTCCCGAGCACTTCACGCTGACGTACACCGACACCGTGCATTGGGACGAAGAGTATCGCGTCCGCGTACACTTCTACAGCAATCACACCGACGAGTACCAGACGCCCACGCAGTGGACGGTATCCATCGTCCTCTACGAAGGAGAGGCGCGCTCGCAGAGCTTCTCCTTCTCGGGAACATTGACGCTGGATAGCTCCGACAATCACCTTCCGGGCAATTCCGGGGCCGACTGGGCCGATGTGGCGGTGATTGTGCCCACTCAGGCCCCGCCCGCGCCCGCAGGCAACTCCGCCATCGTATGGCAGCCGACGGCCTCGCAAGTGCCGATCATCACCGTCCCGATCAAGCCCGAAGCTCTGATTGAAGACCACCCGAAGGAATGACAGTGTTCCGCCGCATCAGGATTCCCAAAAAGGCCGTTGCCATATCCATTATCGGCATATTCTCCGGGC
>JBAZHO010000249.1:0-3732 GCA_041652375.1 Opitutales bacterium
CTACCGACGGACAATGAACGACTTATGCATTCTTAAGGTAGGGACGGCTCTCCGAGCCGTCCGGGAGGCATGCATTCGCCCTGCGGCTTCAAATTGGCCGACTTTTGGCAAGCGCTATATAAGACCATAAGTTTGTGTTTCTTAATAATCTGCGAGCATCCGCGTTTATCTGCGGTTAAAAAATTTTCGTATTTTAAAGGACTTTTGGACAACGCCATACGTATTGTGCGCACGCGCTGGAAGCTGCGGGGAATCCTGCTGCTCGCTGCCCTTGCGCTCGCTGGGGTGGCGGTTGCATTCGCGCTGAACGCGCGGGGTGGGCCGCCTCGGATCGACGAAGCCCTGCTTCGGGACGGCGACATGCTCTTCGTGCGCGGCTCGTCCCTGCGCGGGCTGGCGGTCGTGATGGCCGAGGGCGGCTTTGCCTATGCGCACGTGGGCATGATACGCTTCGAGGACGGGCGGGCGTTCGTCATACACGCCTCCCCCGGCGGGGAGCTTGTGCAGGAGCAGAGCCTGACGGGCTTCCTGTCCGCTTCCGGGGCGCGGCACGCCGCCGTTTACCGGCTTGGCGGCGGCACGGATGCCGCACGCACGGCCACGTTGGCCAGCGAACGCGCAAGAACATACTTCGACGAGCGCAGGCCCTTCGACAACGCCTTCAGCCTCGCCGACGCGGATTCCCTTTACTGCACGGAGCTGGTCTGGCGGGCGTATCTGGAAGCGGGGACGGACCTTTGCGACAAGTGCTTCGACACGGTCGCCCTGCCGTTCATCAAAGAACCGGTCGTTCTCCCCTCTTCGCTGTTGCGCACCGGTCGCGCCTGCCTGATACTGGAAACCGAATGACAGTCCGATCGTCCGCCTTCAACAAGATGAACATGAAAAAGTTCCCCCTCATACTGGTCCTGCTGTGTTCCGGCTTAATCCTCGCGGCCTGCGGCAGCAAGCGTCAGGCAACCCCGTCCTCCACGATGCTGGCCTTCTGCGCCGCCATCCAGAAGGGCGACGCCAAGGCCGCCGTCGAATATCTGGACCCGGAAATGTGCAAACAGCCCGAAGCCAAACAGAAGATGCAGGGCCTGCTGGCAATGGGCATTTCCCAGTTCGAAAAGAACGGCGGGCTGAAGCATACCGACATCCTCGAAGAAAAGATCGAGGGCGACACGGCGACCCTCAAAGTGCGCTACTACTACGGCAACGGCAGCACGGAAGATGAGAGCACGGGCATGGTGAAGCGCGACGGCAAATGGTATCTGGGCATGGACTGAGGCCCAGTGCCGTTTTGCGAACCTGCGCCGTTCCCGCCTGCCGCCTGTTGATAAACAGGCGCATCAGCCGCTTTATAAATACGGAAAATCATCCGTCCCGCCAGCCCGGCAATCTGCGTCATGAAAAGACTCTCCGCAGTCCTGTTCACCCTCATCTCCGGCATCATCCTGTCGGCCTGCAGTGGAAGACAGTCCAGCCCGGCGAATACGATCCGAGCCATGTCATCGGCTTTCCAGAAAGGGGATGCCGACAGGATCATCGCCCTCCTCGACCCCGAACGGCTTGACGACCCCGCGTTGCGGATCGTCGTGATCGATATGATCGAAACCCGCATCAGGAACGCCGCCGCGCACGGAGGCATAGCGAAAACGGAGATTCTGGAACTCAGGGAGCAGGACGACACGGCCTACGCGACGATAGTCGTGCGCTTCAAGGACGGTTCGCCGGAAGCCAGCGAAGACTTCACGCTAGTGAAGAGGGGCGACAAATGGTTTTTCGGGATATGACACGGCCACGACGGCCCGCCCTCGCTCAATGCGCCGCAGCCCGCGCTTGATGCCGGGGCGCTTTATGCCTAATACTTAAGGCCATCATGTCCCTTTCGACCCTCAAGCAGAACATTGAAACCCTCGTTGACGAGGAACAACTGAAGGCCCGCATCGCGCTTGGCCGCCCACTGCGCGTGAAGCTCGGCGTCGATCCCACGCGGCCCGACCTGACCTTCGGGCACATGGTCGTGTTCAACAAGCTGCGCCAGTTTCAGGACGCGGGCCATCAGGCCGTGCTCATCATCGGGGACTTCACGACCCTGATCGGCGACCCCTCTGGCCGCAGCGCCACGCGCCCCGTGCTCACGCGCGAGGAGATCGTCGAGAACGCGAAAACCTACGTCGAGCAGGCCTTCCGCATCCTCGACCCGAACAAGACCGAAGTGCGCTACAACAGCGAGTGGTTCGGCAAAATGAGCTTCGAGGACTGCCTCGGCCTCGCCCGCAAGATGACCGTGGCCCGCATGCTGGAGCGCGACGACTTTGCGAAGCGTTACGCGTCGAACACCCCCATTTCGATCATCGAATTCCTCTACCCGCTGGTGCAGGGCTACGACAGCCTGATGCTGGAGGCGGACGTGGAACTGGGCGGCACGGACCAGACTTTCAACCTGCTCGTGGGCCGCCAGCTTCAGAAGGACGCGGGCAAGCCGGAACAGATAGTAATGACGCTGCCCCTGCTCGTGGGCCTCGACGGCGTGAAAAAGATGTCCAAGAGCATGGGCAACTACATCGCCTTCAACGACACGCCCAAGGACATGTTCGGCAAGATCATGTCCATAGGCGACGACGTGATGTGGACCTACTACCGCCTGCTGCTCTGCGCGACGGAGGCCGAAATCACCACGATGAAGACCCAGCACCCGATGCTGATGAAAAAGCAACTCGCCGTGAAGCTGGTCAACAAAATCGCGGGCGAGGGCAAAGGAGACTACGAGCGCGAACAGTTCGAAAAGGTCTTCTCCAAGGGCGACATCCCGGACACGATGCCGGAGTTTGCATGGACGGACCTAGCAGCCGACGCCGCAGAAGCGAAGCTGTACGACCTGATGGCCGCGACAAAGCTGCCCGCCTTCGCATCCAAGAAGGAATGCCGCCGCATGATCGAGCAAGGTTCGGTGAAGATCGACGGCGAGAAGGTCACGGGCGTGAACGCCGTTCTGCCCAAGCCCGAAAAGCCCGTGGTTATTCAGGCCGGAAAGCGCAACTTCTTCAGGATACTGCCGTAAAAGATGTCAGCACAGATAAACAAATAGAAAGGACAGCTTAAACTATTCTTTCTTTTTGCCGTTGGCATTAATGCATGACGCCTGCTTGCCTTTGAGTTCTTCAACCTGCTTAACAAGGTCCTGAGGTGAGATTGATGGAAGAGTAAATTTTCCTGCTGGGAAAAGCCCTGACACCGTAGCCAAAATACCTCTTAGCGAACTATATAAAATGCTTACACCATTAACTCTTACCAACGCATGTCTTGTCTGAATATCGATTTCCTGGGGAAAACTAAACAGCCCAACCATATCGGCTTCTATTATATAGCCGACATCAGTCTGTTGTTTTCCGACTTCAGAAAACTTTAACCGAAGGTCCATCTTGAACTTGCTGTTATCATTTGCGTTGAATGCGACATCGTAGTCACACGACACGTTCAACGAACTAATATCAACAGATTGTGTGGTCGGCTGGCGCCAGTCGATATTCAGCCTAGTTACAAATAAACCATCAAGCGATATTAATGTAGTCATTCCTAATGGCCTCCGATGCTGGAAATGGTGATATGTTTGTGTAATCCTCATCGCTCATCGGCGTAGAACGCCGGGCAGCATCCGGCCATAATGCGCCACCATGCATGCTCTCGTATGATATTTTTGTTGAAAGAATCATCGGCTCTTCGTCAAGTGCGCAAACATAGATC
>JBAZHO010000250.1:0-3697 GCA_041652375.1 Opitutales bacterium
CCGACAATCGAGCTGGAACCTCCAAGAGTCACGGAAGTTCCAAGCACCCAGTAAACGCTTGCATCTCCGTTTTCGATGGTAACAGTCGAACCATCTGACGACGTAAGGGTTGTACTAGCCATGAAAACAAAGACCGCATCGTTGCTGCCGCCCGCGTCGAGTATGATGTTGCCCGCCCAAGAAGCTGTGGTGCCCAAATCATAGACTCCTGGGTCGAGCGTGCCTGTCAGAACGCCGGTAGGGAAGTCGGTGTTTGTAACGGTCAGGCTTTCGAGATATTCAATAGCAGAGGCTAGAGAGGCATGGGCCGCAGCCGCGTTGCCTGTGTCGATGCCCGAAGCCGTGCCCCAATGGATGGATTCATCTCCCGTAATCGAAGTGCCGGGCGAGACTCCAACATTGCCGGTGACGTTGTTATTTGTGGCGGCAAAAGTCACGGTCGATCCTCCCAGAGCGGCGTAGCCTGCCGCATCGCCAAGGATCGCTGCCGACACTGGAGCGGCAGTAAATACTATCGCAGCAGAAGCGGCGATGATGCTGTTTGTGAGAGCAAGATGAAAGTTTTTCATTTTTTCTGTATTTTCTCTTCCGCCACCCTTCAGAGCGACGGCAATTGCAAAGCGAATTCGCACGAACCGTACAATACTATCCTTGGCAAGGAATGTATCGCATAAAGCGATGCCCGTCAAATGACGCAAATGAATTATTCTATTCTCTCAGACCCGCATAAAGATGAAGCGGGCCACCTGAGCGGGTCGGGCGGTACTTTTTCAACAGACTTTTTTTCGCTGACGAGGATTTTCCCATGTATGCGACGGCGAAGGGCAGCAGCACCCGAAAAGCCCGGGAATCGGTCCCGGCCTTGGCGCGTCGCCTACCGCCCACGGCAACAGCGATGCGGATCGGGTGTATTCCACCTGCCCGCCTTCCTGTGGCGCGGGTGATCTGACGCGGCGGCGGGTTACGTTTGGCGAAGATATTGCATGCCGGGGGGCTTGTTCCTAAGGTCGGGCGGATGAAGACGGCCATCATCATCGGGGCGGGTATCAGCGGGCTTGCCGCCGCGTGGCAGCTTAAGCGACTTGGGGCGGACGTGCTTGTTCTGGAGTCGCGGGACAGGCCGGGCGGCGTGATGCAGGGCATGGACCGGGACGGCTTCCGCGTCGAATTCGGCCCGAGCGAGATGATGCTCAAGAGCGTGGCGATGGAGCGGCTGATCGGGGACATGGGCCTGGGCGGAAAGCTGCGCCGGGCCAACCCGGAAGCTTCGCGGCGCTACATTGTGCGCGACGGTCGTCCCGTGGCCCTGCCGACCAGCCCCTTACAGGGCGTTTTCAGCCCGATTCTGAGCCTTCGCGGCAAGCTGGGCCTCGCCACGGAGTGGACGGTTCCGCGCAGCTATCTTGAGGACGAGAGCGTGTCCGCCTTCGTGCGCAGGCGCATCGGGCAGGACTTTCTGGACTACGCGGTGGGTCCGCTGGTGTCCGGCATTTTCGCGGGCGACCCCGACAGTCTTTCCATGCGTTTCGCCTTTCCCGCGCTCTGGGATCTCGAAAAGCGCCACGGCGGGATGCTGCGCGGCGCGATCGGCAAGATGCGCGAGCGCAGGAGCGGCGGCGCGCCAGCCTACAAGCGGGAACTGGTGAGCTTCGAGGGCGGGATGCAGGCCCTGCCGGACGCGCTGGCCGCGAATCTGGGCGATGCCCTGCTGACATCGGCCCGCGTGAGCGAGATCGAGCGCTCCCGCGTGGGATGGACTGTTCGCTGGGAGAGCGAGGGGATCGAGTGTTGCGAGAGCGCGCGCAAGCTCGTCCTCGCCGTGCCCGCGCACGCCGTCGGCTCCCTGCCTCTGCCTGCCGCGATGCTTGACGCCCTCGCGCCCCTCGCGCAGCTTCCGTATTCCCCCGTGACCACGGTTTTCACGGGCTTCAGGCGCGGGGACGTGGCGCATCCGCTGGACGGTTTCGGCGTTCTCGTGCCGCGCAAGGAGAGCCGGGGCATGATCGGGTCCCTGTTCCTTTCGTCGCTCTTCCCGGGTCGCGCGCCCGAAGGGCATGTCGCCATGTTGAGCTTTGTCGGCGGCATGTATTCGCCCAAGCACGCCGCCATGCCCGCGTCCGGCGCGGCGGCCCTCGTGCGCGAGGAGCTGGGCCGCCTGCTCGGCCTGCGCGGCGCGCCGGTGTTCGAACACGTCCATCAATGGCCGCAGGCCATACCGCATTTCCCCGTCGGCTATCAGGCGACGCTGGACGCGCTGGCCGCTGCGGAGCTTCGCTGGCCGGGTCTTGCGGTGGTCGGCGGCTACCGTGGCGGACCCGGCACGGGGGACTGCCTCGTCAAGGCGTGCGAAGCTGCGACAAAGCTGCTTCAGTTGGATTGACGGATTGCGTTTTACGGCCTGCGTGCCTAATTTGATGGATAATGCGCAAGGCGGTTCTGATGGTCAATCTGGGCTCCCCCGAAGCGCCGCGCACGCGTGAGGTGCGGCGGTTCCTCAGGGAGTTTCTTTCTGACCCCCGCGTGCTGAACCTGCCTTTCCTCGCGCGGCATGCCTTGCTGAACCTGTGCATCCTTCCGCTGCGCCCCCGGCGAAGCGCGCAGGCGTATTCGCGCATCTGGACGGCGGACGGTTCCCCGCTCATTTCGCTGAGCCGCCGTCAGCAGGACGGCCTTCAGGGCCGGGTGGACATGCCGGTGCATCTGGCCATGCGCTACGGCAGCCCCTCCATCCGTGCCGCGCTGGAGACGATGCGGCGGGACTGCACGCAGCGCATGCTGCTGATGCCGATGTTCCCGCAGTACGCGATGTCCAGCTACGAGACCGTCGTTGCGAGGGTGTCGGAACTGGCCGCGCAGATCGTCCCGTCCATCAAGATCGACCTGCTCCAGCCATTTTACGCGGAGCCTGCCTACATCGACGCGCTGGTGGCGTCCGCCAAGCCTTTCCTCGGGGACGGTTTTCACAGGCTGCTTTTCAGCTTCCACGGCTTGCCGGAGAGGCACGTCCGCAAGACCGACCCTTCGCACGCGCACTGTCTCTGCTCCCGGGACTGTTGCCGCAGCGATCATCCGGCCCATCACACTTGCTACCGGCATCAGTGCCTGCGCACGGCGGAGCTTTTCGTGCGCCGCGCGTGTCTGGACGGCAACCAGTGCGCGATTTCCTTCCAGAGCCGCCTTGGGAGCAAGCCTTGGCTGACGCCCTACACGTCCGACGCCCTGCGCCGCTTCGGCGACGAGAAGATCGGAACCCTGCTCGTGATGACGCCCAGCTTCGTGACGGACTGCCTCGAATCCCTCGACGAGATTAGCAACGAGGGGCGCAGTATCTTTCAGGAGGCCGGAGGCGGCGAGATTCAGCTCATTCCCTGCCTCAACGGGCATCCGTTGTTTCTGGACTTTCTGGCCAGCAAGGTGCGCCAGTGGCAGGAGAATGTGTCGGAACTGACCGTCTAGGCTGCGGCGTTTGCGCTGGCAAGGTCGGCCAAGGGCGGTGTATCGTCCCTGCCTTTGCTTTTACAGCGATTTCCATAAGATAACCGAAATAAAACCCAGAATTTTATCCGCAGATAAGCAGGGATGAAAAAGGGATTAGAAAATTCAAAACGTCTTATTTTTCAATAATCTGCGTAAATCCCTTCTTATCTGCGGAAAAACTCTTTATATAGATGAGCAGCGAGGAATACATCATGCTGAC
>JBAZHO010000251.1:0-3692 GCA_041652375.1 Opitutales bacterium
CGGAGTTCCTATGGCAGGAGGGGCACACCGCGCACGCCACCGAGGCCGAGGCTTGGGAGGAAACGCGCAAGATGCTGGACGTGTATGCGGACTTTGCCGAAAACTACATGGCGATGCCGGTTTTCACGGGCGAAAAGACTGCTGGCGAGCGGTTCCCCGGCGCGGTTTCGACGCTGTGCATCGAGGCTCTGATGCAGGACCGCAAGGCGCTTCAGGCGGGCACGAGTCACTTCCTCGGGCAGAATTTCGCCAAGGCCAGCGGCATCAAGTTCCAGAGCGAGCAGGGCGTGGAGGAGTTCGCTTGGACGACTTCGTGGGGCGTTTCTACGCGGCTCATCGGGGGCATGATCATGACGCACGGCGACGACAACGGCATGGTCGTTCCGCCGCGTCTGGCACCGAATCATATCGTCATCCTGCCGGTGGTCCCGAAGGAGGAATCGCGCGCCGAGGTGACGGATTACTGCAACAGTTTGCGCGAACAGCTCAAGGGCGTGATCTGGGATGGCCGCCCGCTGGAGGTGCTCATCGACAACCGCGACATTCGCGGCGGCGAGAAGGCATGGCACTGGGTAAAGAAGGGCATCCCGCTGCGCATCGAGATCGGGCCGCGCGACGTTGCCGCCGCGTCCGTGTTTTTCACGCGGCGCGATTCCCTCGCCAAGGCGACTTTGCCGCGCGCGGACTTCGTCGCGCAGGTGGGTTCGATTCTCGACGACATCCAGCGTTCGCTCTTCGAGCGCGCCAAGGCATTCCGCGACGATAACCTCAAGCGCATCGACTCCAAGGAGGAGTTCTACGCCTTTTTCACGCCTAAGAACGCCGAAAGGCCGGAGATTCACGGCGGCTTCGCGTTCACGCACTGGGACGGTTCCGACGAGGTGGCGGACAAAATCAGCGAGGATCTGAAGGTCACAATCCGCTGCATCCCGTTCAACATGGAAGTCGAACCGGGCGTCTGTCCCTTCTCCGGTCGTCCAAGCAAGCAACGCGTCCTCTGGGCCAAGTCCTATTAGGCGGGCTGGAGTTTTCCTGTGACAAGGAGCAGGTCCGGGGTGCTGAACATGCTTCAGGCGTCCCGGAGGCGCGGATTCGTCGGCATGGCCAAATTCAGAAGTGCCCTAATGTCCGAACGAGAGGCTGTGGCTTATGTCCAGCACGCTCATCACTATGGACATGGCGAGCATGGCCACTATCGAGAAGGCCACTAGCAGGGCGGACGTGGATAGGACTACCGTCAGGACGGCCATGCTTCTGGACATGGCTTCGCGGTGGATTTCGTAGATGCGTTTCAGGCTGCTGGATATGTTGCCGGTGTTTTCGCCCACGGCCAGTATGTCCACGTCGATGTCGGGCATGATGCGCATTTTGCGGCAGGCGGCGGACAGGGACGCGCCTTCCTGAATCATGCGGCGGATGGCGGCGTACGCGGCGCGGAGCACGGTGTTGGACAGGGTGCGTTCGACGAGGCGCAGCGCTTCGGGGGTGTTCACGCCGCTTTCCAGCAGGGTGGACAGCAGGCTGGTGGTCTGGAGTATGTGCTGGTGCTCATACAGGGGCGCGAGTATGGGCATGCGGAGCATCCAGATGTCCGTGACGGTGCGTCCGCGCGGGGTCTTGCGCCAGTTGCTCAGCATGACCGCGGCTATCACGCCCGCAGCCAGCACCCAAGGGCCGACGGTGACCATCGCCTCCGCCACCCATATGAGCACGCGGGCGAACAGTTGCATGTGCCCGCCCATGCTTTCGAGCATCTTGCGCACGATGGGTAGCAGGAACAGCAGGAATACGACGACGATTATCAGCGCGAATCCGACGATGAACAGGGGGTAGGCGAGTCCGGCTATGAACTTCTGGCGCATTTGCGCGTTTTCTTCCAGATAGCTGACGACGCGTTCGAGCACGACGGGCAGTCTGCCGGATGCTTCTCCGGCGGCGACTAGCTGGGCGTGGCTTTCATTGAAGCAGTCCGGGAACTCCAGCATCGAGGCGGACAGGGTGCGCCCTTCGCTGATGCGTTTCCAGAGTGCTCCGGCCAGTTCCTTCTGCTGCGGGTCGCCGACGCGGCTGTGCAGCAGGCGCAGCGAATCTCCCATCGGCATGCCGCTTTGCAGCAGCATGAGCAGGTTCTTCAGAAAGCCCATCGCCACCGAGGAATTGGACTTTTTCAGCCTGAAAAGTTTGGGCCTGCCTTTTTCGGGCGTGTCGTCGGCCTTCTTTTTCTGGCCGAAGTAGTCGTGGCTGGCTTCAAAGGTTTCCTGCGCGCTACTGGCGGCGTCCGCGCGGGTTTCGATGGAGCTTGGGCGCACTCCGCTGGCGGCCAGCGAGCGCAGGGCGGCCTTGCGGTCCGCGGCGTCCACGCTGCCGGACGCGGCTTTGCCGTCCCGGTCAATTCCCTTGTATGTGAAGGTGGGCATCGTGTCTTGTCTGCTTGCGGTCAGGCTTCGTCGCCGTCGGCGAAGCGCATCACCTCGTCAAGCGTGGTGCGGCCCCTTTTCACCTGTTCCCAGCCGGACTGCTGGAGCGTGCTCATGCCTTGCGCGATCGCCGCGACGCGGATGTGGCGGGCGCTTTGCTTGCCCACGATCAGCTCGTGTATGGAATCGTCCACGCGGAGGATTTCAAACAGGCCGAGCCGACCCTTGTAGCCGAGGCTGCGGCAGCTTTCGCAGCCCGCCGCCTCAAGCACGGTCGCGGAAAGGTCTTCTTCGGGCGCTTCGTGGCCCAGCAGCGCGACGAGCTTGGCCCGCAGTTCGAGCTGGCTCATTCTGGCCGGGCGGGCGCAGTCCGGGCAGAGGCGGCGCACGAGGCGCTGCGCAATGATCATCTCCACCGCCGAGGCCACGAGGAAGGGTTCGATCTCCATGTCGATCAGGCGGGTGAGGGCACCGGGCGCGTCGTTGGTGTGCAGGGTCGAAAGCACGAGGTGGCCCGTCAGGGCGGCGCGGATGGCGATGTCCGCCGTCTCGCGGTCGCGGATTTCGCCCACCATTATGACGTCCGGGTCCTGCCGCAGTATGTGGCGCAGGGCCTGCGCGAAGTTGTAGCCGATCTCGTTGTGCACCTGCGTCTGGTTGACGCCCGGCACTTCGTATTCCACCGGGTCCTCCACCGTGATTATGCGGCGGCCCGGCGAGTTGATCTGCCGGATAAAGGCGGTCAGCGAGGTGCTCTTGCCGGACCCGGTCGGGCCGGTGACCAGCACGATGCCGTGGGGCAGGTCCAGCACGCGGCGGATGCGCGCCTGATCCGTGCGCAGCATGCCCAGCTCGTCCAGCGAAAGGGGCTGGTTTTTCTGGTTGAGAAGGCGCAGGGACACGCTTTCGCCGTAGAGGGTGGGGATGGTGGAAAGGCGGATGTCCAGCTCCGCCCCCCCGGCGGCGCGGAAGTCGATGCGCCCGTCCTGCGGGCGGCGTTTCTCGGATATGTTCAGGCGCGCCATGATCTTGAGGCGCGAGATGATGGCCCCCTGATAGCGCACGAGGTTGTCCGGCACGCGGATGGGGACCAGTTCGCCGTCGATGCGGTAGCGAATCTGAAGGCTGTCCTTGAGCGGTTCGAAGTGGATGTCCGTCGCGCGGTCCTCAAGGGCCTTGGCCACGATCTCGTTCACGAAGCGGATTATGGCGGCGTTCTCGTCCTCGCCCTCGTCCACCTCGCGTCCGCTCTGGTCCGCCCCGGCCTCGTTCTCC
>JBAZHO010000252.1:0-3690 GCA_041652375.1 Opitutales bacterium
CATTACGGCTTAATTATGCCGAAAATGGCTGCGCTTTTACGTTTGCGCCCTGATGGGAAATGGCAAAGGTAGGACGTTTCGCACCTGCAAATACCTTGACCGCTCCCCTCCAAGACAAGCGCACGCCTCCCGTCCATGTGGCCATCATCATGGACGGCAACGGGCGTTGGGCCAAGGCGAGGGGTCTGCCCCGCATCGCCGGACACAGGCAGGGCGTGAACAACGTCAAGGAAATCGTCCGCGCAGCCGGGAATCTGGGCATCCGCTTCCTCACCCTTTACGCCTTCTCCTGCGAGAACTGGAACCGCCCCAAGGCAGAGGTGGACGAGCTGATGAAACTGCTCGAACGCTTTCTGGACACGCAGGCAAAGGAGATACGCAAGCAGCAGCTCCGCCTGCTGACCGTCGGGGACACGAACGCCCTGCCCGAAAGCGTCCGCAAGCGCCTCGCGGAAGTGATCGCCGAAAGCGCGGGCAACGGGCGCGGCACGCTCGTGCTGGCCCTGAACTACGGCTCGCGGCAGGAAATCGTGGAGGCCGTGCGCAACTACGCCAAGGCCGCCGCCGAGGGCCGCGAAGAGCCTGCGTCGCTCGACTGGGCGCGCCTTTCCGGCTACCTTTACACGCGGGACATCCCCGACCCCGACCTCGTCATACGCACCTCCGGCGAGCACCGGGTGAGCAACTTCCTGCTCCTTCAGAGCGCGTATGCAGAATACCATTTCAGCCCGAAAAACTGGCCCGACTTCAAGCGCGCAGACCTAGAGGCCGCGCTGGAGGACTTCGCCCGGCGGGAACGCCGGTACGGCCTGACCGGGGAACAGATACATAACGCCGAAACCCCGGAAAGCGCCGACCAGACACAATGAAAGGCCGCATCGCAAGCACCCTAGGTCTATGGGCCATACTCGCAGGCACGACGATATTCTTCGGAGCCGAAGGAGCCGTCGCGCTGACGGCGATCGTCGCCGCGCTGACGCAGTACGAACTTTACAAGATGCTGGCGCGCATGGGCAACCGGCCCCTTACCGCCACGGGCATCGCGCTCGGGCTGCTCATATCCCTGTCCCCCCTGCTCGGCGACTGGCTGCCCTTCTCCGGCGTCGAAGCCGTGGCCCCGGCCATCGTGCTGTTCAGCGTCGCGGCCCTGCTGCGCCGCCCGCGCGGCAACCCGGTCAACGCCCTCGCCTCCACCCTGCTTGGCCTGCTGCTTGCCCCCTGCACGCTTCTGTTCATCAGCATGACCATCTACCACTTCGGCCCCCGCAGGGAAGGCCTCGTGCTGGCCCTCTGGCTGGTGATGGCGACGAAGTTCACGGACATGGGCGCGCTGCTCTCCGGGCTGGCCTTCGGCAAGCACAAGATGGCCCCCGTCCTTAGCCCCAAAAAGACATGGGAAGGCGCGGCTGGCGGCGTGCTTGTGTCGATGGTGTGCAGCGCCCTGCTGGCCTTCGCCTTCCCGGAGGCCCTGCCAGCGAAGTTCAGCCCCGCCGTGGCGGCCCTTGTCGCCCTGCCCGTGGCCGTCGCCTCGATCTTCGCGGACCTTCTCGAAAGCGCGTTCAAGCGCGAGAGCGGCGTGAAGGACTCCGGCAGAATCCTGCCCGGCATTGGCGGCGTTTTCGACCTTACGGACAGCTTCATGCTCTCGGCGCCCTTGGCATACTACCTCATGGTGTGCATCATAGGATAGGCATGAGCGTGCGAAACGTAGTCCTTATCGGCGCGACCGGGTCCATCGGGCGCAACACCCTGCGCGTAATCGCCGCGCACCCGGACAAGCTGCGCCTTGTGGGCGCGGCAAACCGCAGCAAATGCGCCGACTTGGAGGATGTAGGCCGCCGTTTCGGGGCGAGGACGCTCTGCTGCGTGGAACGCGACGGCGAACAGGCCCTATGCGCTCTGGCCGCGATGCCGGAGGCGGACATCGTCGTGATGGCCGCTGGCGGAACCGTCTGCCTGCGCCCCACCCTTGCCGCGATCGAGGCGGGCAAGACCATCGCGCTGGCCAGCAAGGAGGTGCTCGTCATGGCCGGGGCCTTCGTGATGGAGTCCGCGCGGCGCAACAAGGTGCGCATCCTGCCCGTGGACAGCGAACACAACGCCATTTTCCAGTGTCTGGACGGGCGCGGCGGCAAGGACGGCCTCAAACGCCTGATCCTGACTGCGTCGGGCGGACCCTTCCGCGATGCGAGCATCGAAGAGATGCGCGCCGCGACGCCGGAGCAGGCCCTGCGGCATCCGAACTGGTCAATGGGCCCGAAGATCTCGATTGATTCCGCCACCATGGCGAACAAGGGCCTTGAGATGATCGAGGCCCGCTGGCTCTTCGACGTCGCCCCGAATCAGATCGACGTGACGATACACCCGCAGAGCATCGTGCATTCGATGGTGGAGTTCGTTGACGGGTCGATACTTGCGCAGCTCGCCCCGCCGAGTATGACCTTCGCCATCCAGCACGCGCTGCTGTACCCGGAGCGCGCCCCCGGCGTGGACGCCCCGCTGGACATGAGCCGCGCGATGAACCTCAGCTTCGCCCCGCCGGACCCGGAAAAGTTCCGTGCCCTCGCGCTTGCCCGGCAGGCCATGCAGGCCGCTGGCAGCGCCCCCGCCGTGTTCAACGCGGCCAACGAAGTCGCTGTGGAAGCTTTTCTCCAAAGAAGAATACCCTTTCTTGCAATAACTTCTGTCATAGAACAGACTTTGTGCAGTGTCTGCGCAACGCAGCCGGGCAGCCTCGACGAACTGATCGAGGCGGACGCCGAGGCCCGACGCGCGGCAAGATCCATGCTCGACAGATGAGTCCCAGCGATATCAAAAGCCTTCTCGGCGCCCCTTGGGCGATGATACTGGCGCTGTTCTTCCTTTGCGCCTCCATCCTAATTCACGAACTTGGCCACTTTCTGGCCGCGCGCTGGAGGGGGCTGGTTGTGGAACGCTTCTCCATCGGCTTCGGCCCCCGCCTTTTCGGCTGGACGCGAGGCGGCGTGGACTACCGCATTTCGGCCATTCCGCTGGGCGGCTACGTGGCCCTGCCGCAACTGGCGGGCGTGCGCGCGCTCGAAGGCGAGAGCGGCTACGTGCCCGATGAACTGCCTCCGCTCAAGGCCGGGGACAAGATCATCGTCTCGCTGGCGGGTCCCCTTTTCAACATCCTCTTCGCCCTGCTGCTCGGCGTGGTCATATGGCAGACGGGCAGACCGGCCAACGCCTCCGAGCAGACCACGGCCATCGGCTACGCGGCCCGCGAGGTGCGCGATGCCGCCGGCGACTGGGTTCCCGGCCCGGCCCGCGCCGCCGGGCTTATGGCCGAGGACAAAATTCTTTCCATCGACGGCACGCCGGTGCGCGAGTGGACGGACATCGTGCAGGCGATCGCCACGAGCAGCGGCTACGACGCGCAGAACCAGCGCGTGGTGGGCGTCGAGGTAAACCGCAAAGAGCTGAGCGTCGAGCGCGGCGGGCAGATTCTGACCTTCGCCGTCAAGCCCGTCCTGTCCTCCGGCACGGGCCTGCGGGACATCGGCATCCTGCCCCTGCGCCCCGCCGTGGTGGGCGAAGTGTTCCCGAACTCCCCCGCGATGAGCGCGGGCCTGATGCCGGGAGACCGGATACTGAGCGTTGACGGCGAGGCGATCGGCCACATTTTCACCGCAGGCAAGCTCATCGCCCAGACGCCCCCGGTTCCGCACA